>NZ_JACJSW010000005.1:0-2306 GCF_014698375.1 Microcystis flos-aquae FACHB-1344
AGTTTAGGGGGTAATGAAGAAATCACGGTTAATTACAGTATTAATGTCCCCGATGATAAATGGAGTTATTACAACTTTGGTCTGGGATTAAGTACCACTGAAGGCGTTACCGCGAATTTACCAATACGAGTAGATGTGGCGCGACTATTACCCCGTTTAGTTGCAGATACCAGCAGTTTACAAGCTTCGATGTTGCGGGGAGGTCAAACAATAGTCGAGTTTACGGTTAGTAATCAAGGGGAAATTGCGTCGGGAGAATTAAATATTCTGCTTCCTGATGCTTCTTGGTTAAAGTCAGCTTCTGCGGTTAAGCTACCTTCCTTGAATCCGGGTCAATCAACGAAAGTTTCGTTGTTATTACAACCGTCAGCAACGCAAGAGTTAACAGTTTATAACGGAAATGTCGTTATTTCCGGGGATGAAGCATCCTTAAGCTTACCGTTTAATTTCCGAGCGATTTCGGAAGCGAAAGGGAATTTAAATATTAGTGTTGTTGATGAATTATTCTTCTTTGCGGAAGGTTCACCCAGGCTAGAAAATGCGACAATTACCCTATTAGATCCCTTTACAGGAACCGTTATTTCCTCAGAAAAAGATGCCGATGGGATATTGTCTAAAACTGATTTAGCGGAGGGGTATTATAAACTGCGGATTACTGCGGATAATCATGATACTTATGAGCAGAATATTTATATTGGTGCGGGAGAAACGGAAGATATTCAGGCATTTTTGTCAAGACAAACAGTTAAATATACTTGGACAGTAACGCCGACTGAAATTGAAGATAAATATATTATTACGGTTCAATCGACGTTTGAAACCAACGTCCCAATTCCGACGGTGGTTATTGAACCTTCATCTCTAGATTTTGCTGATTTACAAGCAGTTGGTCAAGTTATGCAAATTGACATGAAAGTTACTAATCATGGCTTAATTGCAGCGAATGACATTGCTTTAAATATAGGTGAGCATCCATTTTATAAGATTGAGCCTTTAATCAATGGGGTTGACATTTTAGCCGCCAAAAGTTCGATTACTATTCCAGTCAGAATCACCCGAATTGCTGATTTTGATACTTTAGCAAGTAGTGGTGAAATCAGTACATCTTCAGGAATTCAAGTGCCTTGTTCATTCTCGCTAGGGTTGAGTTATGATTATGAATGTGCTGGACAGAAAATTAAAAGAGCTTTTCCTATTCCTGTTCTTAATGTTGAAGGAAATTGTAATTTAAGCTTAAATCCACTCCCCTTTGGTGGCTCTAATGGACCTGGTGGACCTGGTGGACCTGTTAGTGGGATAGTTATTCCAGATTTTAAAGTAACTTCTTCTGACTGTGATCCTTGTAACGAAAAACTAAAACAGGCAGTTCTTAAGTGTGTTGAAAAATTTATTCCATTTACTGATTGGCAAAAATGTATTAAAGATACTTATAAGTGTGTAGCTAGTTTTGGGAATCCCTCTGGACAAAGTGGTAGTGACTATTGGACTTGTGTTAAAGCTGTTTGGAACTGTATTCATGCAATAAAAAATACAATTCCTGGTCCTTGGAAATGGTTAAAGTATGTGGAATGTGGTTATGAAATCACTCAAACTTGTTTATTTCCTGGTGGTGGAGATTTTGCAGGAGGAGGAGCTACTTTTAGTGCTGATACGTCATCTTTGCTCCAGTCAAGCTCAATTCCTGAATCCGCAATAAAACTTGTAAGTGATAATTTAAAGTCTCTTCAGTACCTTATTGATGCACAAACTTTACTATTTGGAGATTTTGTTTGGTGGCAAGCAGCAGAACTAAACGAAAATACTTTTAGCAATTGGGTGGGCGAATTCAATGCAAGAACTGAGGGAACGAAAGCATCTGATGTTAAGATTTCTGATCAAGAAAGAAGTGAATTATTAAGTTTAACTCCACCGGAGGGAATAACCGCATCAGATATTAACAAATTTTTAGATCGCTGGAATCGCACCATAGATTATTGGGAAGCAGGTATATTTAATTCTGAAGATGTAGAAAATGAACAAGATAAAGATTTTTTAGCGATAGATATTTGGCAAAATGCTCTAGCAAAAGCTAATGAATCTATTGAAGTTAGTGAAGCAGCAGGTTTTGCTGATTTAGGAGAGCAATTCTACGACGGTGTGCAGGAATTAAAAGAAGCCTTAGATGGTAGTGGAGGAGTCTGCGCCACAGTCAAAATCAAAATCGACCAAGAAGCAGTAATGACCCGCGCTGCCTTCCTTGGCAATTTAGAAATAGAAAACGGTAACGCAACCAACCTAACCAACCTCTCCGTTATCCTTCAAATCAA
>NZ_JACJSW010000050.1:0-4896 GCF_014698375.1 Microcystis flos-aquae FACHB-1344
TTATCATTTTCGTTATTTAGGTCATATATGGTAAATATGACTTATCTTTTTTGGGAGTCTGTGTCTGTATTCCATGCTACATAAGCTTTTCAGCTGGCTTGTCCCCCTGTCAGGTGACTGTTACTGTTCCAGCAGCAGTAAATGTTAACCCCGTCACAAAAGCAGTAGGATTAGTTGGATCGAGCATTTCCGCAGGATCGATATCACTGATGCGAAAATCACTAAAGCCAAGGGGATTAACACCCAACAAGTTGAAAGTTGTTCCCGCAACTAGAGAATAATTGCCAAATCCGGGTAATTCTAGGATAAAGTTACTGTCGCCCTGGGGGAGAGCATTGGGGATTAAAACAGAGGCGAATAAGGGTCCGCCTGTCACTGCGTAATCGTATCCTACCGACACAATCGGATCGAAAAAGATGGGGTTAGTTGTACCCAATCCATTATCACCGACGGGAACACCAGGAAAGGTAAAACCGTCGGGGTTGCTTGGATTTGGGGTAGGGAGAAGCGGATTGGTAGGCGTTGTTCCGGGTTGGGAAACTGGTTCTCCATCTAAACGAGCAATCCAAGCTTCGTTCAGACCATTAGGGTTAGTCCCATAACCCACAACCGTTAACCCATCGGCAGAAATTGCGTTAGCTCGATTCAAAGACCAACCGGTTAAATCTAAACCATAATCATTAGTTAAAACCTGTTGTAAGCTCCGCATCCCTTGAGCGCTATTCCAGATAAATGCCTCTGCGCCGGTGAAAGGGTCTGTCGCGCTGTAACCAACCACGACAGACCCATCGGCTGATACTCCATTAGCTATGCTAGCTATACCTCCAGATAGTACCCCTAGTCCGACCATTCCCCCTGCTTGTGTCCAACGGAATGCCCCACCACCATTAGCACCCGAACTTGAACCAACAACAACAGACCCATCTGCTGATACTCCATTAGCCTCGCTAAAGCCAAGGAAACCATTAACCCCCGGTAAGTACCCTAGTCCTACCATACCTGTCCCTTGTGTCCAACGGAATGCCTCATCACCGCTTTTACCAACTACAACAGACCCATCGGCTGATACTCCTGAAGCCCTGCTATAGGAAAAGCCTCCCAGTAAGTCCCCTAGTCCGACCGCCCCCGTTTCTTGTGTCCAACGGTATCCCCCACTAACTACAACAGACCCATCTGCTGATACTTTTACACCGGGGACATCGCCAGGTCTGGTACCAGGTAAGTCCTCTAGTACGACCATTCCCCCTGCTTGTGTCCAACGGAATGCCGTATCACCAGCGCTAGAAAGAGAGCCTGAACCAACCACAACAGACCCATCCCCTGATACTCCTGAAGCACTGCTATATTTTATATGCTTTGGGCAATATGGAATCTCCGTCCATGTGACACAAGGTGGCGCTGGTAAGTACCCTAGTCCAACCATCCCCGTTGCTTGTGTCCAACGGAATGCCTCACTATTAAAATCAGTACCATTAGCAGTTTCACTTCTACCAACCACAACAGACCCATCAGCTGATACTCCATAGGCTGCGCTCCCGAAAATACCACCAGGTAAGTCTCCTAACCCCTGAAAAGAGGCAGCTTGTGCCTGGAAAGCCACCCCGATCGCACCCAATCCGATCCCTAAGCTGATACAATTAGCTAGTATCTTGTTCATAACCTGATAAGACTCCAAAAAACTGAGTGATTCTTACAATCTAGATGTTCACTTTGGTTTTGTCTGTGGGAATTTGTGGCCATTTTGGATTTTCTGATACAATAATTTTTGTGGGATAAAGTGGGATTTAGTGGCAAAAAAGAGGGAACCAGACTCAAAGTCTCCCTTTTTAAGGAGGGAACCAGACTCAAAGTCCCCCTTTTTAAGGGGGATTTAGGGGGATCGAACTAGCGAAGCTTATAACTAGCAACTTGGGTTAATTTAAATGCGGAACAAATTACTAAATCAAGAGGTTAATCAGTAAAAAAAGTAAAAAATGGAAGAATTATTAGAGTTAAAAAATCTATTAATAGCTGGCAATGTTCCCGATGCCTTGATCTTGGTAGAGGAAATGACAGAAATGAGTAAGGATGATAAGCTCAATAAGATTTTTAGCTTTAGTATTATTGTTCTATTACATCTGATTAAACAGCAAGCAGAAAACCGCAGTACCCGCTCATGGGAAACCTCTATTTCTAATTCTGTTCGACAGATTCAACGCATTAATAAACGACGTAAAACTGGAGAAAATTATCTAACAATAGAAGAATTAAAAGAAACCTTAGATGATGCTTATTCTTCAGCCTTAAGACAAGCGGCATTAGAAGCTTTTGAGGGTATATATCAACCCGAAGAAATTGAGGCTATGATCGATAAAAATCAAATTATTAATCAAGCATTGGAATTAATATTAATCGATTAAGTAACAGGTGACAGTCGGAAACAAATCAGTAGGTTTAAATGTCAGAAACAGTCGCTTAAAGATTAGCAGCCTGTTTAAAAACCTTAACGGAGGACAATTAATGATTAACTTAGAACAAATTCAACAAGATATTAACCAATTACCTGAAGAAGCACAAAACTTACTGATTGATTTTATTGAGTTATTAAAAAAACGCTATTCTTTGGCAAAAAAGCCAGAGATTGCAGCAAAAATAAACCCTGAAGCTCAAAGTACCCTAGACATTTTAAAAGAATCTGGATTAATCGGTTGTATTAGTGCAGAATCCGACCTTTCTACTAATTATAAATCCGTTCTCAAAGAAGGATTAAAAGCTAAATATGATCATCGTTGATACTGGGTTCTGGGTGGCTTTATTTAACAATAAAGATCAATATCATCTAATAGCACAGCAAACCTTAGCACAGTATTCTTCTCAACCCCTAATTACAACTTGGTGTGTTTTAACAGAAAGTTGTCATCTTCTTTTACAACGTTCTCCAAATCTCTATACAGGAGTTGAAAAACAAATAAAATTAATGAACGTATTTGAGAGACATCCCCAAAAATTTCTATTATTTCACCTTGAAAATACTCATCTAGAAAGAATTCAAGACCTTATGAAACAATATCAAAGTCTGCCAATGGACTTAGCCGATGCCTCCCTAGTTATCTTAGCAGAAGAGTTAGGAAATGGACGTATCTTATCAATTGATAATCGAGATTTTAATACCTATCGCTGGAAAAATAAAAAACCCTTTATTAATCTTTTCTCAAATTTCTAGTTAATCAGTAGTCCGTAGAGTGTAGGGTGCGTTAGGCGGCTATCAATTTAGTCAAAAAACCAAAATTAATAATTCGCCGTAACGCACCACCTCTATTATTAAATTGGTGCGTTACGCTATTGAAGAGCGCACCCTACGAGTCCGTAGAGTGTAGTGGACTGTTTCAGCTAATTTGGTGTATTAGAAAAATGCTATAAATTCTATAATCTAAGACTTTAAGCCGAAATCTATTGCCCTATTTTAGCTGAAACAAACCAGTAGGGTGCGTTAGGCGGCTATCAATTTAGTCAAAAAACCAAAATTAATAATTCGCCGTAACGCACCACCATTAAATTGGTGCGTTACGCTATTGAAGGGCGCACCCTACGAGTAATATGACTACAAGCTTTACTTTCTAAGGCGGATTTGCTATGACAGTTTGGCCTTCCCGACTTTATGGGGTACAATGTTCGTAGGCAATACATTGATCTCTTGCAAGAGGGAAGTAAAATGATTATTAGTCTGATAAAAAAACAAGAAAACTAAAATATGTTCCCTCATCCCAACCAGCAATACAAATGTTCTATCACTTACTTATATGGATATTCAAACCCTTTTAGAATGGACAGATAAACAGGTATTAGAGAAAACCGGTAAACATCTTGATTCATTGCAAGAATCCATCTTACAGGGTATTTGGGAACATCAAGATTATGAAGAAATTGCCAAAGATAATCAGCGCAGTTATGACCATATAAAAAAAGAAGCATGGAAGTTATGGCAACTGTTATCAGATGTTTTTCAAGAAGATATAAAAAAGTCTAATGTTCGTTCTATTTTAGAAAATAAAGCTTCATCTACTATTTATCACTTTGTTAACTATCATTGTAATAATATCGGCAATAACCATATAAATATCTGTCGAGAAAATAATCCTTACTCAGAAAACAACTTAAAAAAGTCTTCAAATTTTCCAGATAATGATCATCAATCCCCCATAATTAACCTAACAAAAGCTCCTGAATTAAGGTGTAACTATGGACGCGATTTAGAACTATCTACCTTAAAAGAATGGCTAGATAATAAAACTCGATTAATTACTATTTATGGGTTAAGTGGAATCGGAAAAACAGCTTTAACCCTTAAATTAGTTTCAGAAATTGCCCCAGAATTTGATTATATTATTTATCGCAGCCTGGAAAATATTCCTCAATTAATCGCTCTCAAAGATGATCTAAAACAGTTTTTCAGCCAATCTCTATCAACCCCCTTACCCGATATAATAGATTATCTAAGCTCCTATCGTTGTTTAATTATTCTTGATGATGTACAGAATATTTTTAAACTGGGGGAATTAGCAGGTAAATATTTAAGCGACTGTCAGGATTATCATAAATTTTTTCAGCAAATTGCTACCACATCTCATCAAAGTTGCTTGATTTTAATTAGTTGGGAACTTCCCAGAGATTTTGTCACCTTAAAATCCGATAAAATTAAAACTTTATACCTGCAAGGTTTCACAACAGAATTTGAAGAAATCTTCAAAGAATACGGTTTAAAAAGTGAGGAGAAATGGACGGAACTGAGCGAACTTTATCAAGGTTCAAGGGGTGACAAGGCGACTAAAAGGCTTGCTGGATAAGGCGCATAGCCGTTAGACCCCTAGAAAAATCGGGGTGTTTTCCTGGCTTGAGGCGGATCAAAGAAAAGGCGAG
>NZ_JACJSW010000051.1:0-27028 GCF_014698375.1 Microcystis flos-aquae FACHB-1344
CAATGGCAGAGTTGGAAAAACAGATTAATCGACTTCCCCATTTGCCAAAGTGGTTTGTGGAAATCCCTTATCAAACCACTTGACTATTGGATCATCTTTTTTATGGAGTTCTCCCAGGGGGAGCCAGAGGATTCTAGGGCAGGAAGTTTAAAGTCGGGTTTGATTAGTAGTATGACTTTTTTGTAGTCTTCGGGCAGAGATACGGGAGTCAGACTGTTTCCAATGAATACTTTAGCCGCATCAAAACTTCCTCCAGTGTAGAAAGAATTCTTGAAATTAGTTTCGCGTTTGTCACCTTGATTATCTGTACTTGCACCGATTTTAGCCCGATCAAAATTAGCACCAATGAGATTAGCCTCTTGCAAGTCGGCACCTCTTAAGTCAGTTTCGATAAGGTAGGCATTCCTGAGATTGGCTTTTCGCAAGCTTGCTCCCGTTAAGTTAGCTCCTGAAAGATTAGCTCCTGAAAGATTAGCACTGTTTAAGTTGGCATCGACCAGATCCGCTTTTCTAAGATCGGCATCCTTTAGATTGGCCTGATGCAGGTCGGCACCCTGAAGGACTCGATTTTTAAAATTAATCCCTTCCAGAATAGAGCCAATAACCTTTGGACTTTGTGAATCTTGAAAAGTCCCTAACAATCCTGAAACTCTTAAGAAATCCAGTAATACTTCCCGACGATCAGGATCATCTTTTAACAGTTCCAAAGTCGTGCTGGTTTTAGCTTGTGCCAGTCCCCTAACTATATCTCTTTGAGTCTTTTTGTCTTTCAAGAGCATGGGAAGATTGTCTAAATAGCTGGCAAGTGCCTCTTGTTGGTAGGCGTCCTTTGCCGCCGTTTGTTCTCTAATGTTTGCTTGTTGATTGAACCAAGAGGTTAAACCCCACAAAACAAGGGGAATAATCACAAGTTGCAACAAATCCCACAGTTTTTTTTCTCCAAACCCAGTCCATCTCCAAATTTGCCATAGAAACAGTCTCCACTTTTGCGATGGTCTAAAGGGGGTAATCAGTTCTTGACGTTTCCGATGTTGCTCGCGTTCGTCTAATGGCATTTGAGAAGTATCTTCCAATTTTTTGTTAACCATAACTCACCTCCTTCCTGTCCCTGACAAGAAACAAAAACACTCAACAACAGATATTACTCTTCTGACAATATTCAGAACCAACAAAATATGATATAATCACGAAAGGATAAAGATAAACCCTGACTGCCTGACCCGTACAATGTCCAGTATAAAATAAAGTCATAACTAATTGGCTCTTGCTTTTACAAAATTAAACAATAGATGGTGCAGTAACTGATGAAAACTAGAGGAACTTATACACCACCACTCCGCCCAAGCGAGCATAACAAAGGAAGTTATTACCTAAACCGAGATGTGTATCTATTTAAGCATGAGAACGTCATCAATATTCTTGACTTTCGCCGGGGACAATTTTATGGATTAGATGAGATCGCCTCGAGAATGGTCGATCTAATCCTCGAAAAAAGTTATCAGGAAACTATCACCGAGATTAGCCAACTCTACGAGGTTCCAGAAGCAAAAATCTGCGGGGATTTAAGCGAATTGTTAAATTCGTTAATCGAGAAAAAAATCTTAGTTACATCTCCTCCCCCGAACAAATTCACTGAGGGGAATCTTTGGCCAACTATCTTGATCGCAATTTTTAAAAAACTCGGTTTGATCGGACGAAAACTACTCAATCCTCAACCCGATCCTAATGCCTACACCGTCGAAATCTTATTAACTCTCAGTTGGATTAGCTTGCGAGTTTTGGGATGGAGTCGCACCATTGCTATTTGGCAAAAATGGCACAAGTCTCACCGGAAAGAGATCGACAAAGAAACTATCGAAAATCTCGATCGCTTGCTGCGAGAAACTGCATCGGGAAAACTATTTTTACCGATAGTTTGTAAAGAACGCGCCCTCGTTGCCTATCATCTGCTGCGTACTTTTTATGGTTGTCCCGCTACCTTGATGGTTGGTATTAATAATTATCCTTTCCAAATTCACGCTTGGGTAGAATGCCAGCAATTAACCCTAACAGATGAACTAGCCCATTGTGAACAGTTTACTCCCGTAATTAGCTATTCTTAGTCCAAAAAAAATGAGCAGATCATTTGAAATTAGTTTATCCCCAGCCAGTACCCCAGAGCTTAATATCTCTAATTTAACCAGTAATCTGATTACCTATGCCAGAGATGAGCTAACTAAAAACCTAGTTATCTTCATCGGTAAAATCTATTACCAAGATGAATTAAAAACCATTTACCCAGAAGCTTTTAGAGAAAAAACTAATCCTGAAGCCTCGATCGCCCTGGCAATTTATCAACAGAAAGGAATTGAAGGACTGCAAGATTTAGAAGGAGAATTTGCCCTCGTTATTTTTGATCGTCAAAAATCCTCTTTGATCGCCCTGCGCGACCCGATCGGCAGTTATCCCTTATACTGGACTTTTGACAAGCATACCATTAGAATTAGCGGCGATTTACAACACCTAGCCAGACAAAAAAAGGCAAAGATTAACCGAGACTTTCTCGCTTCTTTTCTCATGTTTCCCTTCGCTTTCGTGGAACTGCCCAGGGAAGAGACCGCTTTTGAGGGAATCCAGCGTCTATCCCCCGGCAGCTGCGGGGAATTTTCCCCGCCTAATTTAGTACAAAAACACTGGACTTGCAACTGGGAAGAAAAAATTGCACCGATTAGTCATCTCACCCTAGCAGCGGCAGCCCAGCAGTTTCGCCAGATTTTCCAGCGCTCGATTAGCGAACGCTGCCTGGAGGGAAAAGTGGCATCGCACCTATCGGGGGGAATGGACAGTTCTTCGATCGTCTGTTTGGCCAGGGAATCGATCGGGGAGAGAAAGCTTCTTACCCTGTCTCTGGTCTATCAAATGCCCAGTTTAGTCAAAGAAACCGACTATATTAACCTTATTCTCCAGCAAAAAGCAGCGATCGAGCCGTATTTTCTCGATGGTGATCAGCTTTTAGATTTCGATTGGTTCTCCGATCGCATTCCCCCCCACGATGAACCCTATCCCGGTTTATTTCATCTAGCCATGGAAAAAATCCTAGTCGATCGAGCGGCCGAATTGGGAGTAAACACCATTCTCAGTGGTGGTGGGGCGGAATTAGTCTTGGAAAGCAATCGCTACCATCTTGCGGATCTATTACATCAAGGACAATGGCAAGAAACCCTACAGCTCGCCCGTCGGTGGGCAAAGACCAAAAATGAAAGTCTCTGGTCAATTTTGGCGGAATTAGCGATTTTTCCCCTGTTACCTGCCTTCCTCAAACCAGGTATTGCTACTTTCTGGCGACGAGGTTACGGAACCTGGCCGAAACTGTCAGAATTTGCGATTCCACCCTGGATAAAAGCCGATTTTGCCCAAGAATACCAAGTGTATCCGAAAGCACTGGCAACTCTGGGTCACATCTACCGCTATCCCGTCGAACTATCCTTTAACCGTTTAGGACTGCAAACCGCGATCGGCAATTGGGCAAATTGGTATCTTGCTAATCCTGCCGGGATGAGGATTAGTCAACCCTTCCTCGATCCCCGGGTAATTTGCTACTGTCTGGGACTACCCAGGCAATTCCGAGAAGTACCGGGGATGGTTAAACCGCTACTCCAATCGGCCCTGCAAGGAATTCTCCCGGAAGCAATTCGCACAAGACGTTTTAAAGCGAACTTTAACGCAGTCTATTGGCAAGGATTATCTCGACGCTTAACCCAGTTAGAAACAATGGTAGAGGAATCGGCGATCGAAGACTTGGGCATCTTCGATAAAACCCGATTAATTGAAGTCCTGCGGCAACATTCCCTAGGTATTGGTGATGTCAAAAGTGGCAGTCGCATCAGCAGTTCCCTTGCTGTGATCGCTTGGTTCGATCGGCTGTCACAAACCTGAATGGTTGCCACCAACCCACTGAAGTAAGCTGTTGACTGTCTAAATTACTCGTTAAGACTGCAAGGGAGTTGGGAGCAGGGAGAGGAAGTTCGAGCATTTGTACTAAAATTTCCCCTACGCAGTTTAAATTCAGTACAGCTTAAGGACAATTCTTCTGGAGAATTTAACCTTTTTTGTGGACTTAAGTAGCTGGTTATAATTAAATTGAAGATAGATTTTAGGTTCGATCCCCCCTGCCCCCCTTGATAAGGGGGGTGCCGATAGGCGGGGGAATCTGACAGTTTTTAACACCTAAGTAGGTGGGTGGAATTAAATATAACATGAACGTAGGTTGGGTTGAAGCATGAAACCCAACGCCCGATTATGTTACGCTACCGCTAACCCATCCTACAAATAATTGTGCCTCCCTACTTAACTACTTAGGATTGGCTGAATAAATGTGAAATATAGACGAGGTAAGGGGTTTGGGGGTCTGTTTGGCGAAGCAGGTGCAAGATTTTAAAGCTAGTGACTCAAAAACCTTGCATCTTGATCGGCTGGCATCCTGTAGGGGCGAAGCATTAGGATAGAAAATCTCCGGTTTCAGCGATAGGTTATTTCCCGAATGCTTCGCCCCTACTTTTTCAGCAAACCCTACTTAATTAAGTTTAATAAATTGTGATTTTTAAAGAGACTAATATCGAGAAAATTAGCTAGTTTATCAATTACTTTACCCCAGAAAAATCCTCGAACTTGATCGCACAAAGAAGCAAAGAGTAAACCGGTAATCGTGCTGAGGGAATCGGTCAACAAGCTCAGAAAAATTAATCCGCTTACACTTGCGACTACCTTTAAAACAAACAACGGTTGAGTCTTCTCTGACGAACAATACACATTATTACATTCTCCCGCACTCGAACCAAGAATAAAGGTACAATAGAACTGTAGAGATCTGGAGGGTTGCTATGTTTACACACAACTTAGATGACAAAAAACTGTCCCTCGATCTAGAAGGGAAAGCACCGCAAAAACTCACCTATCGTTCACCAAAAATCTACCACCTCGATCGCCCTAGCAATTTGTCAACAGAAAGGAATTCAAGGACTGCGGGATTTAGAAGGAAAATTTGCCCTCGTTATTTTTGATGGAAGTCCTGCGGCAACATTTCCTAGGCATTGCTGATGTCAAAAGTGGCAGTCGCATCGGCAGTTCCCTAGCTGTGATCCCATGGTTGCCACCAAGCAACTGAAGCAGGACGGGGATATCATCCCGGAGCGGGAAGGGAAACCAGACTAAAATCGCCAAGGTTGGATTTCTCCCACAATTTAACCTCCCCTGCACACCGGGGGTTTTTTAGTCAGCAAAATCGGTAACTAGGGACAAGAATAAATTAGTCAATTTATGGGAAAATAAGCTCATCTTCTCCGCTTTTATCCGATGCAAGCCAACTTTTTTACTAATATCCTCTTACCCGTTGGCCTAGGCGTTTTAATGTTAGGCATGGGATTGGGATTAATTCTCGCCGATTTTCAGCGTATCACCCGTTATCCCAAAGCAGTCCTGATCGGTTTAGTTAATCAAATTATTATTCTACTGATCGTCGGCTTTATTATTGTTTCTCTTTTGCCTCTCCAGCCAAAAATTGCCGTCGGTTTAATGATTGTCGCCATTTGCCCCGGCGGTCCTTCCTCCAATGTTTTAACCTATTTAGCTAAGGGAGATGTGGACCTTTCTGTTACTTTAACCGCTTTTAGCAGCATCATCACCATTTTCACAATACCTTTTTTAGCTAGTTTCATTCTCCAGCATTTTATGGGTGAAAGTGCCGCCATCTCCCTACCCATTGGTTCCACTATGGGGCAGATATTTTTGATTATAGTTTTACCCCTGGTTATGGGTATGACTATCCGCCATTACTTCCCTTTACTGGCGACAAGTCTCGAACCGATAACTAATCGTTTAGCCGTGATTTTTCTAGCAGTTATTATCTGCTTATTAATCCTGAGAGAATGGCAACGTTTACCTTTATTTATCGCTCAAACTGGCCTCGCAGTGATCATTTTAAATACGGTTGCTTCCCTAATTGGTTTTTTCAGTGGTCTTTTATTTCAATTAACTATTCCCCAAAGAATTTGTATTGCAATTGAAGTGGGTATTCAAAGCGGCACTTTAGCTATTGCTATCACTGCCGGTTTATTAAAGAATCCCGATCTAGCCATTCCCGCAATGGTCTATAGTTTATGGATGTATGTCAGCGCTTTTGTCGCTGTTTATTATGGTCGCAAAAAAGCAGCTTTGGCAAAATAGCTAAATCTGGTGATAGGATCTAGCTAAAAACTGATAACTGATTATGTTAATTGGTAAATATTTAACCCTAGAAGAATTATCTACCTGTTCCCAAACCTATCAAAAGTACGCAGCGCAAATCGATCCCTACCCAAAAAATACCGCAACGATAACCGCTTGGCAAAATCTCGCTCACTTTATTATCGATCCAATTATTGATAATTTTGGTCGAGAAAAATTTCAATTAACCTATGGATTTTGTTCCAATGATCTGAGAAAATTTCTCCAAAAAAAAGACCCGATCACCGGCTTAAAAAACGGTAGAATCGATCCCAGTCGTGATCAACATTGCGCCCACGAAATTAATCAAAAAGGTCAATATTATTGTCAGCGATTGGGGGCAGCCTGTGATTTTCGGATTATCGATTTAACTAGCGATCGCCTGATAGATTGGATTTTAACCCAAAAATTACCCTTTGATTCTCTCTATTTTTACGGAATTAATCGCCCGATTCATATCAGCTACGGCCCCCAACATAAACGAGATCTATGGACTTTTACCACTCAAGGAACACCGACTAAAAAAGGTTTACAATCATGGTTAGAAGCCGCTAAATCTATCGATTCTGAAGCTAAAAAATCCCCCAAAATAGGGGGATAACCAAGACCTAAAACCCTCTTCTTTTAGATTTCTGGTTCCAGATCGTCCTCATCGTCCTCGTCGGCAGGTTCCGTGGGGAAAGGAACCGAACCCATGTCTAATTTATCCCGCAATAACTTCTCAATTTCTGCCGCTACTTCTGGCTTTTCTTCGAGATATTTAACGGCATTATCGCGACCCTGGGCAATATTTTCGCCATTATAGCTATACCATGCCCCTTTACGAGTAACTACGTTAGTTTGTTCGGCAATATCGAGCATACAACCCACCTGGGAAATGCCTTTACCGAAGATAATATCAAATTCAGCAATCCGGAAAGGAGGCGCGACTTTATTTTTAGCCACCTTAACTTTAGCCCGAATTCCGTATTCCCCTTCCGTGCCTTTTTTCAAAGTTTGAATGCGACGGATATCTAAACGTACCGAGGCATAAAATTTTAAGGCCGTTCCTCCGGTGGTCACTTCAGGATTGCCGTAGGTGACACCGATTTTTTGCCGCAGTTGGTTGAGGAAAATCACCACACAACCCGATTTACCAATATTACCGGCAATTTTTCGCAGGGCTTTACTCATCAAACGGGCCTGCAAACCCACCTGATTATCCCCCATTTCCCCCTCAATTTCCGCCCGCGGCACTAAAGCGGCCACCGAGTCGATGACGACGATATCCACGGCCGAAGAACGCACTAACTGGTCAACTATTTCTAAGGCTGCCTCCCCCGTATCCGGTTGTGCCACCAGTAAATTATTGATATCTACCCCTAAATCTTCCGAATAGGTGGGATCTAAAGCGTGTTCCGCATCGACAAAGGCCGCCACTCCCCCAGCTTTCTGCACTTCTGCGATCGCATGGAGGGCTAAAGTGGTTTTTCCAGAACTTTCCGGCCCGTAAATTTCGACGATGCGGCCTTTCGGTAAACCGCCACCCAACGCCATATCTAGGGTTAAAGCACCACTAGGCACGGTTTCCACCCGCATCCGGGTGGCGTCTCCCAAACGCATGATCGAACCTTTGCCAAAGTTGCGCTCGATTTGATTTAAGACTAAACCCAAGGCTTTATCTCGATCGGAATTATTTGTCATTGTCGCCATTAATTTTCTCCCCAGTTTTCTTAAGTAGTACAGCAGTATGCAAAGATTGTAGCCTGTTTTAATCTTGATCACCAAAAAGTTAGAAACTTTTTCCAGAATGGTGATCAAAAATCAAAAGTTTTGATTTTTACAGCCAAGGCCGGCTCATCTGTTCTAATTGCGTCACCTCTTGCGCTTCTAAACTCCATCCTAAGGCCCCGGCATTTTCCCTCGCTTGGGCCGCAGTTTTTGCCCCCGGGATGGGAATTACATCCCCTTGGGCGATTAACCAATTGAGGGCGACTTGTGCGGGGGTTTTTTGGTATTTTACGCCCAATTCTTGCAGTACCCTTAAAATTGGGGCTATTTTCTCCAAACCTTCTTTTTTGAACCGCGAGTCAACTTTTCTGGCTCCATCGGGCAAATTCTGGCTTTCTGGGCTATATTTACCCGTCAGTAGTCCTTGAGCGAGGGGGCTGTAGGCGAGGATGGTGACACCTAATTCCTTGGCCGTGGCTAAAATTCCCTTAGTTTCTATTTTGCGATACAAAAGCGAATACTGCACCTGATTGACCGCTAAGGGAACCTCTTTTTTCGCCAAAATCTGGCTTGCTTGACGCATTTGCTCGGCGGAATAATTACTTACACCCACGGAACCAATGCGGCCGCGTTTTACTTCTTCCCCTAGGGCATTCATTAGGGTTTCTTGGCTAATCAGGAAGGTGAAGGGCCAATGTACTTGGTAAAGGGCAATTTTATCGGTTTTTAGACGGTTTAAGCTCTCGGTAATGGCATTATGAACCGCATTCGCCCCAAATCGCCACGGTACGGGGGCAAATTTGCTGGCAATATCGATGGGAATATCGGTCTGTTGGGTAAATTTTCCTAAGAGTCGTTCCGATTCCCCCAGTCCATAGACTTCGGCAGTGTCAAAAAAGGTGATTCCTGCCTCTACTGCCGCTTTAAAGGCCTCCTCTACCTGACTAGCTCCGTATTCCTTGCCATAGTTCCAGAATAGTTTATCTCCCCATGCCCAAGTCCCGATTCCCAAAGCACTGACGGCAATTCCTGTTTGTCCGAGATTAGCGGTTTGTCTAGTCATATTCCCTACAAAGAATGACAGCGTTTCTCATTTAAAGTTGAAGTGTAACCTATATTTGGTCTGACTCCCCACTAACCCCCTTTTTTGATTCTGGGAAATTCGCACCCATAATTAATGGGAAAGGACTTGACTTTGCCGGCGACTTGCGCTATGCTTTTCTTATAATGGGAATCTGTGCAAAAATTTTTTAGACGCAAGGATTTCCATTATGAATAAAATCTTTTAAAAATATTATCCCAAAATCTGCCGATAAAAGCAAGCAAAATTTTGCCGATAATTGTTAAGTTTTGTTAACAAAGAAATACAGAGATCAGCAAGGTAAAAAAATCGAAGTCTCTTGCTGATCTTGTTTGTCGCTTAACCTTATGATTAGGTTAGGCGAATTTGGCGCTTTGACTAATTGTTAGTGCTAACTTCCGTGGTTTCAACAATTGCCGTCGGTTGGCAGGGAGTGGGTTGAAATTTCTCTGGAAAAGAGAAGCCTAAAAATGATGCGATCGCAAATATGGTGCTGATAATTTTGGCAAGACTAACAAGGTCTTCTCTGTACTTTAACCAATATTTATACATAATCATCAATCCTTTTACTTAGGAGGTGAACTATCTTTAGATTAAAAAAAATCTGATTATTTGTCGTTACTCAAAAGTCCTAAAAATGGTACTTTTTTTAGGTACTCTCAAGTAACCTGACAGGGTACTGAAAAGTAATCTTAAGTCCTGCAACCCTTAAACAATGATGATAAATGAACTAAAAATGACTGAAACTAAAACCATTTCATGGACTGAATTAGAAATGCTGGTTAATGATCTGAAAAAAAAGCATACAAAAAAGGGATTAACGGACTTGGAGACAAAAATATTAAAAGGTGTTTTTGATGATAAAACATATCGTGATCTAGCGGAAGAAATTAGGCAAGAAGAACAGTCAATCAAGAATGCGGCTTATGATTTATTTAAAATCTTGTCAGCGCAAACAGATGAAAAGATTGGAAAGAGTAATCTGATTACTGCTTTGGCAAGGTATAGAGATAATTCTCAGACATTTGATCATAACAATAAACCGCAAACTCAGCAATCAGATAAAGTTTTTGAATTAGTTATTGAGGTAGATATAGACGACCTGACACCAGAGAAAATTGATAAGATTAACAACCTTATTCAAAAAATCGCCAGAGACAACACGATCAAGCCTATTATGAAACTTAAAGGCAGTATTCGGCTATTTTTAGAAGGTTCAGAAGATGGACTCCAGCGCCTAGCAGATTTACATCAATCGGGGGAATTGCAAGCCCTTCTCAATGAACTTAAATCAGACGATATACCCGAAATTATCGTCAAAAAAGCAGAGTTCACTACAGATGCAAAAGTTATTGAAAAAGCCGAATTAATTAAGGCAATTCGAGAGGGAACAATCGATAAGACAACTCTACAACAAGTTGATTTAAGTGGGGCTGACCTGAGAGGGGCTGCCCTGATTGGGGCTTTCCTGAGTGGGGCTAACCTGAGAGAGGCTGACCTGAGTGGGGCTGACCTGAGAGGGGCTGACCTGAGAAGGGCTAACCTGAGAGAGGCTGACCTGAGTGGGGCTGACCTGAGTGGGGCTGACCTGAGTGGGGCTAACCTGAGTGGGGCTAACCTGAGTGAAACTGACCTGAGTGAAGCTGACCTGAGTGAAGCTGACCTGAGTGAAGCTGACCTGAGTGGGGCTAACCTGATTGATGCTAACCTCAGAAGGGCTAACCTGATTAAGGCTATCCTGATTGAGGCTAACCTGAGAGGGGCTATCCTGAGTGAAACTGACCTGAGTGAAGCTGACCTGAGTGGGGCTAACCTGATTGATGCTAACCTGAGAAGGGCTAACCTGATTAAGGCTAACCTCAGAAGGGCTAACCTGATTGAGGCTATCCTGAGTGAAGCTGACCTGAGTGGGGCTAACCTGAGAAGGGCTAACCTGATTAAGGCTATCCTGATTGAGGCTATCCTGATTGAGGCTGACCTGAGAGGGGCTGACCTTAGATGGGCTAACCTGAGTGAGGCTGACATTGAAAACGCTATCTTTATCGATGCAACGGGGATCACCCCCGAACAAAAACAGGATTTGATTCGACGAGGGGCAATTTTTGGGGATACTTCTAACGATCGCAGTAAAGTATTAGTTTAAAACAGCCTTTGATCTCCACCTTCAGCAGAGATTTAGGTAGGGTTGGCTGAATAAATGTGAAATATAGACGAGATAAGGGGTTTGGCGGCCTGTTTAGCCAAGCAGCTGCAAGATTTTCAAGCTGGTGGCTCAAAAACCTTGTATCTTAACCGGCGATCGCTCCTACTTTTTCAGCCAACCCATAATTAATGGGAAAGGACTTGACTTTGCCGGCGACTTGCGCTATGCTTTTCTTATAATGGGAATCTGTGCAAAATTTTTTTAAACGCAAAGATTTCCATTATGAATAAAATCTTTTAAAAATATTATCCCAAAATCTGCCGACAAAAGCAAGCAAAATTTTGCCGATAATTGTTAAGTTTTGTATCTGGTTCCCCGGTTCTACCTGATAACTGTTCACCGAACACAGCAAAATCTCCCCAACACCCGGCCCCCACTAACCCCCTTTTTTGATTCCTGAAAATTCCCACCCATAATTAATGGGAAAGGACTTGACTTTGCCGGCGACTTGCGCTATGCTTTTTATATAATGGGAATCTGTGCAAATTTTTATGGACGCACAGATTCCCATTATGAATAAAATCTTTTAAAAATATTATCCCAAAATCTCCCGATAAAAGCAAGCAAAATTTTGCCGATAATTGTTAAGTTTTGTTAACCAAGAAATACAGAGATCAGCAAGGTAAAAAAATCGAAATCTCTTGCTGATCCTGTTTGTCGCTTAACCTATGATTAGGTTAGGCGAATTTGGCACTTTTCTCTGATTAAGATTAACCCACCGCAAACCCTGTATATTCTCTGACTAGGGGTTCATGAAAGGCTAAAACAATATCTTCTTTAGGAACACCTAAATTAACTAATTCATTGGCAATTCCCACCTCAGTGCCATCATGTTGTATCCAGATTTTACCCTTTTTAATATCGAGATGCAAAACACAACCATGATATCTTCGTCTATTTTTCCAGCCAACATACATCAATTGATAGTGATCTCCAACTGTATCAAAAATCAATTGTTGTTCAATCGGATCTTTAGATGAACCTATCTGAGAATATTCAGTAATGACTTGCTTGACATAGTGACGATATTGTTCTAATTTTTCCATTCGACAATTACCTCCCCAATCGGATCATAAATAATCAGGTAAATTTGAAATCTTTTAACGACAGTTTGAATAAATCGCAATTCAAAAAAACTATAATAAATATCTAAGGGAACAGCTAAATATAACTGTCTTTTAGGTTCTTTTTCTTCTAAAGCAACACGATAATTAAAGAATTGTCCAATGGCAGTATGAAATTCTGAAATGCTGGATTTACCGATAAAACTTTTAATTTCAACGGCTATCTTTTCATTATCTTTTTCTGCGGCTATCAGTTGCTCTGCTCCTAAATCGACATACATTTCTACATCACCCACTTCAATCCTTAAAGGGTCATCCGTAATGATCCAACCCTCTTTTTCTAATCCTTTTCTCACTGCACCATGAAAACGATCTTTAGCAGACATGAATCTTGAGGTTAGCAGGCATAATAATTGTTAATTATAACATTTCGTCATGACGATCGATCCGGGGTGAGAACATCTCAAACCCTATTGACAATTGGCCAATTTTGTGATCCGCATGGGTATTTCAAGTGATACCAGTCAATCAAAATAGTTACGAAATCGACCCATTTGAACGAGTAATTGGCTCTTCTCGACTTTGTGTGATAATTTTTGCTTATGGAGTCGTGAAATGCTTATCGGGCAAAACCTTAAGGGCTATTTTGACGTTCGGACGTTCGGTGAAGACTTCGACGGTGATCTCAGCCGAACCGCCGAACGGTCTTTACCCCGACATTTGTGATAAAATCGGCCTTGTCTTTCTTCTGCCAGCGCGAAGCCGAGCGGCGGTATGTTGAGCTTATTTCCCCTTTTACTTTTTACTTGGTATAACTCGTGCAGGTTTTCATTTATCATACTCCCGAACTTACCCCCGTCCATACTCTACCCGATTGCGCCGTCGTTATCGATGTTTTAAGAGCGACAACCACGATCGCCACTGCCCTCAATGCCGGTGCGGAAGCAGTGCAAACCTTTAGCGATCTGAAAACCCTGATGCAGGTGAGTGATACCTGGCAACCGGAAAAACGTCTCCGAGCAGGAGAAAGAGGTGGCGCGAAAGTAGAAGGCTGCGATCTGGGCAATTCTCCCCTCGATTGTACCCCTGATTTAATGAAAGGTCGTCGTCTGTTTATCAGTACCACTAACGGCACTCGCGCTCTGCAAAGAGTGGAAGAGTCCCCAATCGTGATCACTGCGGCCATGATCAATCGGCAAGCTGCCGTTAATTACTTATTGGATAAGCAGCCCGATACCGTCTGGATTGTTGGCTCTGGTTGGGAAGGGGGTTATTCTCTGGAAGATACGGCCTGTGCTGGAG
Organism: Microcystis flos-aquae FACHB-1344; assembly: GCF_014698375.1. NCBI lineage: Bacteria > Bacillati > Cyanobacteriota > Cyanophyceae > Chroococcales > Microcystaceae > Microcystis > Microcystis flos-aquae. The sequence continues at coordinate 13,601 of NZ_JACJSW010000051.1, forward strand.
CGATCGCCGATGCGCTACAAGAACAATCGGGGCAAATGGCGATCGGGAATGATGAGGTGATCGCCGCGATCGCCCTTTATCGTCAATGGCAAAATGATCTTTTAGGAATGTTCCACAGTTGTAGTCACGGTCAGCGGCTCTTGCGTCTCCACTGTCAAGAAGATTTAAAATACTGCGCTAATATTGACTCTCTTGATGTTTTACCGATCCAAAAAGAACCGAGCATTTTAGTCAAACTTTAGACATTATCACCCAGAGAAAGGGTCATCCGTGCCGGTAGGAGTATCGATCCTAGCCGGATTCCTTTATTTATAGTTTGCTAACCATGACTATCGATTCTTTACTGCAACCTTTTCAGCGTTTTGGTGTCAATCTCGGTTTAGAAAGAATAAAAAATCTGCTGGAGATTTTAGGCAATCCCCAAGATAAAATTCCGATTATTCATGTCACGGGAACTAATGGCAAAGGTTCGGTTTGTGCCTATCTATCCTCTATTCTCAGTACCGCCGGTTACAAAGTCGGACGTTATATTTCTCCCCATTTAATTGCTTGGACAGAAAGAATCTCTATTAATGGCGAAAATATTGAAACCGCGACTTTAGAAAACCTGCTTAAATATATACAATCGCTTATCGATCCCCAGCAGGAAAGTCCTACTCAATTTGAGGTAATTACTGCCGCTGCTTGGCTGTATTTTGCTCAGGAAAAGGTGGATATTGCCGTGATGGAAGTGGGTTTAGGAGGAAGATTAGATGCGACTAATGTTTGCGCTCAACCTTTAGTTACTGTCATCACTTCTATTAGTCGGGAACATTGGCAAAATTTAGGTCCCACGGTTGCCGATATTGCCGGGGAGAAAGCGGGGATATTAAAAGCGAATTGTCCCGCAGTTATCGGACAATTACCGGAATCAGCGCAGGGGGTAGTTAGGGAGAAAATCAAGCTGTTAAATTGTCCGACGGTATGGGTAGAAGCTGCCGAAAAAATTGCCGATAATCGGGCTAAATATCAAGGGTTAGAATATCCTTTATCCTTAGCGGGAGATTTTCAATTAACTAATTCCGCTATAGCGATCGCTGTTGTTAATATTTTACGCCGGCAAGGTTGGCAAATTAGCGATGAAGTCGTGCAAGAAGGAATGGCAAAAACTCGCTGGTTAGGACGTTTACAAACCGTTAATTGGTGTCAGCGAGAAATTTTAATAGATGGCGCTCATAATCCTGCTGCTGCCATGGGTTTAAGGCAGTATGTAGATAGTTTAAAGGCTCCAAAAATTATCTGGGTAATGGGAATTTTATCGACTAAAGATCATCGGGAAATATTCCAAGCTTTATTAAGAAAAGGCGATAGTTTATATTTAGTTCCCGTCCCGGATCATAGCAGTGCTAATCCTGAAACCTTAGCGGAATTAGCGGCTTCAATTTGTCCAGAATTATCTCACCTAGAGACTTGTTCCGATGTATTTTTAGGACTAAAAAAAGCCATCCAAGAATCTGCCGATAGTCAGATAATTCTCTGTGGATCGCTTTATCTAGTCGGTTACTTTTTAGGGAGTTTGTTTCAGGGAAAATAAAACATCAATTTTACTGGTGGTTTTATCAGGCATAGTGGCAGTAATTCCGATCCCGCGTACCGATTCTAAAAAGACCTTTGTTTCCGGGGTTAATTCCTTGGCAGGAAGATTATTAATTCCCCCTGCTTTAGCGATAATTTGCTCCACATCGATGAAGAAATAACCGAGATTATTTTTCGGCAAATTGGCGATCGATGCTTGGAAAATCTCACTTTTGCTAATCGGTTGATTCGATTGGGGTTGATAGGGAATTCCGACGGTCATTTTTAAGGTATCATTATTAGGCCAAGCATAGGTTAAAATCGCTTGTTTTTCCGCTTTCCATTCAGTCACATCTTCACCAGAAATTTTACTGTTTTCTATGGTGATAAAGGGAACAGTTTTCACCAATTGATTTAACCTATCGAGGGTAGTTTTTGCCGCTTTCTGATCGCCGGTTTGCCAGATCATCATTCCCCCAAAACCTAACCCTCCCACTGCTTGCTGGTTGGGGATAATTCCGAAAGCAAATTCTCGATCCATCCAGTTGAAAACTTCTTTATCCGCGTCAAGGGTTGCCATCTGAAAATTCTCACGGATCTGACGTAGAAAAGCTTGTAATTCTGGGTTAGTTTGGGACTGTTTTTCTGCTTCTTCCCATCCCTGTTTAAGATTATTACCACTCCAGACTGCGATGGTATCTCCGGGGAAATAATTTAAAACTTGATTTCTGCTGGGGGAAGGTAGGGTAGAAATAGTTTCAGGGGCAAGTTTAGCCACCATTTGTAATTGTAATCCCGTATCGGTGACACCCACTCCCGCGACAATATCTTGAATTTTTGCTAATTCTTGCCGACTTTGGGGAGATAAATTGGCATCTGCTCCCAAGATTCCGGCATAATCATCGATATAAATTGTTGCTAGGGTATTGGGTAGGTTGAGGGATTGGGAAAGCAGTTTTCTCACTTCCGGTTTACTGCTAAAAGATGGCTGTCCTTGATAGGTATCGATCGCCGCTTCTAACACCTTTTTATCGTCGGATATCAACAAAAAATCCCCCGCAACAGCAGTATAAATGGTGGTGTTATCCTGCCAATCTATAGCGGTAATTGTAATACCTTTGTAGTCACTGGTGCTAGTTTTGCGATTAACTTGTTGTCCTAGTTTTTTCTGGAATTCCGATGCTTTAATTTTATCTTTGATGCCGATAACCGTTAATAATTTCGATTGTCCGGGGGTAGCTGCGGGAAGGAAAGCAAAGCTAATACTACCGATCCAAGGTTCGATATCCCGTTGATAATCAATCTTATCGGTGAAGATATTTTTTTGTAATTCTTCTAGTCCTTGACTAACCACAGTTCGTGATTCTGGTGTACCATATTTAGCTAACACTGACCAAGCTTTTGCATCCGTGGAGACAAAACTACTAGCAAAGGCAGTTTCTGGGATAACTTTTGCCGATTCTAAGGGGGTGAATCTTTGCCAAGGTAGTTGTCCTCGTAGATAAAGATAGACACCTCCTGCGGTTACTGCTGTTAGTCCTAAGACGACTAAACAACCGGGTAAAAATGATTTTTTTGACATAGAATTGTGGTTTGGTTAAAAAGTTCCATACTTGGCGATCGATTTGTCTCTGGTTGTAGTATCTAGAGAATTGGTTAATCTTTAGTAAGCTTTAACTATTATTATAGCTTCTGGAGGTACTAAGCTGTTGACTATCTAAATTACTCGTTAAGACTGCACGGGAGCGGGGGGAAGTAGTTGGAGCTTTTGTACTAAAATATCTAATACGCAGTTTAAATGCAGTACAGCTTAGAATGCTCAAATATTGTTGATATGAATATCATAAAAGGCTAATTTGATCATTCAACTGGACATGAGATAGACAAAATTCCTTGATTCTCGAAAATTTTCTGATTACTAAGTATGCAGAAATACAGACAAGAAAAATCCCTGTTATTATAAAATAGTTTAGATCAAAAAGTATTGTTTTTGAATTGTTGTATTTATTTTAAATATATTTATTTTAAAAATATTAAACCTACTGCTGTTAACTTTGATGCTTAAAAAGCTATCAGAATCATAATAATTTTGTTGAAAAGTACAGCCTTTTAAAAAATAAGGTTATTATGAACCTATATTATACTAAATCTGGTTATTAAAAACTGATTATTCATTCCCCTTTTTGCCTTTTGCATGAGTAGAAAAGGGGTTTCTCCGAGAAACCCCTTTTCTGTGCGTTACTCAACGGATTTAGTATTAGACCTTTTTGACCCAATATCCAAGAGAGCCAAAAATGACAAAAAATAGGGGCTGGATTATTTTCAACCCCCTACAATACAAGAAATTATCGTTTTAGCGTTGTTTCCGTTTTAATGCCAAGGCAGATAAACCAAAGAAACCTAAACCAAAAAGGAGAGTTGGTTCCGGGGTTTGGACAGTTAATAAACCTAATTGACCACCTTCGACAAGATTATTGGGCCCGCCGATGCTGCCATTTCGCACACTGTGGGCCTGCACGTCGAGAATCAGAATTTTTTCTCCCGGTCGAGCGCCCGGAAAGAATTCAGTAATATCCAAAATCCCCGAAGTTTCCCAGTTACCTAAATCATTGGGGCTGCTGTCGGTTTGACCACCTGGTAAACTAGGACTACGATCGATCTGACCTACTCGTGTCGCTCGTCCGGTGGTGGCATCAAGTCGCCAAATCGAGGCTTCTTCTCCAGAGGTTTGACCGAAACCAGAGAAAGAACGGTCTTCTTGGATATAGATAGTACCGTCATCGGACCAATCGAGGTTATCGGGACTTCTCACCCCAAAATCGGGACCGCTAAATTGACCACCACCCGCATCATTACCATCGTAGAGAATGCGAGCGCTGACGCTAGAAGCAGCGGTGTCGAGATTGCCGTTTTGATCGAAAACCAGATTATTATCGAAGATATAAACGGTTCCCCAGCTATCGGCCCCATTGAATAAAGAACTGCGTCCGGTGGAAGCAAGAACAATTTGGGAACCATCACTGGGATTAATCGAGACATCTTCCGGACGGGAGAAGGAAAAAGCTCCTAAAGCGTCCGCTTGGGCGCGAAGATTGCTATCGGTGGCAAAACCATTGAGAAAACCAACCCCATTTCCCTCGTTCACCACTTCTACCCAACGTCCGGCACTGGTGTTACCAGTACCGCCAAAGTCCCGGGGATCGATACCTTCATCGCCTACCCAAACATACAGTTTGCCCTGTTTGAGACCATTGCGATCGAGAAAACTACCATCTCCGACCCCGTTTTTCTCCCCAATGTAGAGATAGAGAGGCGCGGACTCGGTATCATCACCCCCGATCATCGCAATGCGATCACTTCTACCTGTATCAATTTCTGTCCAATTTTCCCAAGCGCCGCGACCCATTTCTGGGGCAGCCCAGATACCGAAATTGGTAGGATCGAGAACCCATTGAGTCCCATTGCTGGTTTCTTCTCCAGCAAAGTAGATATTATCTTCAAAACCGATCCCTTGACCGAAGGAATAACGACCGAAAGCGGCACCAGAACAAAAACGATCTAAACCTCCAATGGTGGGAGCGAGTTCAAATTGACTGGTACTGGTGATTAGATTGTAAGAGCGATCGTAGATTTTATCGAAGGCTAATCCAGAACCGATAATTTGACGACTACTGGTGTCGATGTCAAAGTAACTGATTCTTGCTCCTGTCACGGAAAGCTGGTTAGCAGTACCCGGATTCAGGGTATAAGAGGCTCCTTGGTTATTTCTAACTTCGTGGTTGACCAAGGCACGAATCGTCCCATTTCCTAGATCGATAACGCCAATTCCATCCAGAATACCGATGGGAGTGTAATTGTTAATGGTTTCACCCACTGTAAATAGGGGCGTATATTTATAACCATTTAATCCTGTCACCTGCGGTCCGCCTGTATTAGTATGGGCCTGCGCTAAAACCGTCGGTACGTTTATTAGGGAAATTCCCACTGTTAGCAGAGTTGCCGCTAGAACATTTTTGGGGTTAGAAGGTGAAGCAATCATTAATTTTTTAGTCCTCTAATCTCAAGGAAACAAAACGTTCTCTCTTGAGATTAGAAGGCTTTTATTAAGGGATTGATAAGCCCAGAATAAAAACTCTTTAAGAACTGATGCTTTGTCATAATTATTAATATTTATGCAAACAATTGTAAAAAAGCTGGATGCTCACGACCTAGATTCTTTCTGTTAACAATTGTTATTTAATCATCGAGCCTAGTAAACAATGTCTTTCTTTTGCTTATTCTGACTCCTGAATACGGGCCTGTGACTCTTTCCCTAAGGGAATATTTTTGATTTTTGGCAGAAGTCCATTATTAATTCCCACCGCTTGATTAATATTAGTCAACCCATTAGCCTCTAATTTTTCTGTTAATCCTTGTAAAATATTTGATACTAGCCAAGGACCCTGGTATAACCAACCGGTATAAATCTGTAATAAACTCGCACCGGCGGTAATTTTTTCCCAAGCATCATCGAGAGAAAAAATGCCTCCCACTCCAATTATCGGTAAATTGCCTTGGGTTTGCCGATAGATAAAACTGAGCACTTCCGTGGCACGTTCCCGCAAAGGTTGCCCACTAATTCCCCCTGCTTCTTCAGTGATTGGTTTACCGGTTTCGGGCAGAATTGTGGTTTTTAATCCCGTGCGTTTAGTGGTAGTATTAGTAGCGACAATTCCAGCTAATTGATAGGAGAAAGCTAAGTCAATAATTGTTATGATATCTTCCCATTCTAAATCGGGAGAAATTTTCACTAATAGGGGTTTTCTGCCTTGATTTTCTGTTTGTAAAATGTCGAGGATTTTATCGAGTTGTTCCCCACTTTGCAGGGAACGCAAACCTGGAGTATTGGGAGAACTAACATTAACGACAAAATAATCGGCATGGGGGAATAAATAGCGAAAACTGCCTAAATAGTCCTCTGGGGCCTTTTCTAGGGGCGTATTTTTCGATTTACAGAGGTTAATGCCGATGGGAATCTGTCGGGGTTGTCGTTGCCAAGATTGTTGGAGAGTTGCCGCTAGAACTGGCGCACCGAGGTTATTTGCCCCCATACGGTTTAATCCCGCCAAATCTTCCGGTAAACGAAATAATCTCGGTTTTGGGTTGCCCGGTTGCCCTTCTAGGGTGACAGCACCCACCTCGGCAAAACCAAAGCCGAAATTATGCCAAAGTCCTGCCCCTAAACCGTCTTTATCGAATCCTGCCGCTAATCCGACGGGATTGGGGAAATTTAACCCCCAGAGGCTTTGGGATAGGCGAGAATCGCTAAAACTGAGGGATTCTGATAATTGTGAGATTAGCCATTGTCCCCAAAATTCCCCCCGCGAGCGATCGATTTTTTGGAGAGTATTTAATAATTGTTTTTGTGTTCCCTCTAAATTGCCCCGAATAGCCTTGAAAGCTAGAGGATAAAAAGGTTTAATTGTATCAATTATATTGATCATAAAAAGACAGGAATTAAGGGTTAGGTGTAGGGTGGGTTAGGCAAGAACAAGTTATGTTTTTGACAAAAAATTTCAAATTTGCCGTAACCCACCTAGTATAATCTTTATAAACCTTGACGAGGGTTAAAAGTTTCGATTGCCCGTATTTTTTGATAAAGTTCTAATTCTTCGGGGCTAGGATTGGGAGGATTAACTAAGAGAATTTCCACTAATTGATCGCCCCTTTCTCCTTGGGAAGTGGGATAACCTTTGTTAGCCAAACGTAATCTTTGACCACTTTTTAATCCCTTAGGAATCATCATTTTAACTAACCCGTCAATGGTAGGAATTTCCACAAAACCTCCCACAATTGCCTCGCTAGGAGTAATCGGTACTTGACAGACAATATCGGAACCTTGAATCCTAAAAAAAGGATGCCTAGCGATAGTTATTTTTAAATATAAATCACCCCCTTCAATACCCTGACCTTTGAGACGAATTTTCTGCCCATCGATCATAGCTGCCGGCATATCAACCTCTATTGATCTACCATCTTCCAGACGAATTCTTTGTCTGCCACCTTGATAGGCTTTCTCTAAAGGTAAAGTTAATTTTGCTTCCACATCTCGACGAGTTAAACGGGGAGAGGAGGCAATTTTAGCGCGCTTAGTATTAAGGTTATTAAAATCTCTAAACTTCCATAAATCCTGTTCTGTACGGGGGATTTTTCCATTACCGTTACTATTCGCTTTTTCCCCCGGACGTATCCCGCGGCGTTTATTTCCTGTCAAGGAACGATTATACTCAACCCGTTTTTCTTCATCGGAGAGAACATCATAAGCTTCATTAATATCTTTAAACTTTTCTTCGGCCGATTTATCCCCCGGATTAACATCAGGATGATATTGACGCGCCAGTCGTCGAAAAGCCTTTTTGATCTCGTCACCAGTAGCCGTTCGAGATACTCCTAAAACATCATAATAATTAACTAATTGTGGCATATATTCAGTTATCAGTTATCAGTTATCAGTCATCAGTCATCAGTCATCAGTTATCAGATTTGAGTTTTAAGTGAGCAGTATGTATTAAGCGAGCAGTATTAAATAGTAGTTTCCCACTGTCTTTTCACTGTTTACTGATCACTGTTTACTGATCACTGATTAAAACCAATCATCATCGTCATCATCCCAGTTATTTTGGGGGGGAATATTGCGGGAACGATTGCCGCCGCTGCGGTTACTTTTACTATTGTTATAACTTTTTTCCTCCGAACGGGGGGAACTTGACCAATCGCTATCGCGGCCATTGTCGTAATTGTCCTGATTGCGGGGGCGATAACTATCTTGATTAGCCGAATAATTGGGTCGATAATCACTTTGATAACCCGGTGTACTGGGACGATAATCCTGACGATAACGATCGCGACGCGGTTCAGATGGAAGCTCATCTTCCTTATCCCCGGTAAAAGTCTTGCGAATAGCGCTAAAAAAGCCCTCGTCTTCCTCGTCGTATTGTAGCCGTACCTCGCGATTTAATTCATAGATAACATCCTGTAGGTCTGCCTGGGCGCGATCAATGCGACGGTCATCATTTTTCTCCAAAGCGTCGATAATTTCCGTACTCAAAGACTCAATTTGACGACGATAGGAACGGGTAAACTCATTACCAAAATCGAGAGTAACATCTTTTAAGCGTCGTTGGGCTTGATCCACCAGAGAGCGGGCGCGATTGCGTTTATCGACCTTTTCGCGACGGGTACGATCTGCTTCGGCAAATCGGGCAGCATCGCCAATCATGCGGTTAATTTCCCCTTCGCTGAGGGTAGAAGCGCCTTGAATGGTGACACTTTGCTCCCGTCCGGTCATTTTATCCCTAGCGGTGACTTGTAGAATACCGTTAGCATCGATATCGAGGGACACCTGCACTTGGGGAATACCCCGGGGTGCGGGGGGGATACCGGTTAATTTAAAACGTCCCAGGGATTTATTATCGCTGGCCATTTCCCTTTCCCCCTGCAAAACGTGGATTTCCACCACAGTTTGATTATTTTCGGAAGTGGAAAAAAGGTCAGCTCTGCGGACGGGAATAGTGGTATTGCGGGGGATTAACTTTTTCATCACACCGCCGATGGTTTCTAAACCCAAGGATAAAGGGGTAACATCGAGGAGCAGCACGTCTTTGACCTCGCCGCCCAAAATTCCTGCTTGAATAGCCGCCCCGACCGCTACAACCTCATCAGGGTTAACATTTTGATTGGGTTCCCTATCGATAAAACTCCGCACCAAATCCTTAACCACCGGCATCCGCGTGCCGCCGCCCACCAGTACCACTTCGTCTAGTTGGACGGGGGACAAACCGGCATCAGAAAGGGCGCGTTTGAGAGGACGACGGAGACGACTGATTAAATCGCCGCATAATTCCTCAAATTGGGCCCGACTCAGGCGAGTTTCGATGTGTTTAGGTCCGTCTTCCGTGGCGATGATAAAGGGCAGATTAATATCGGTGACGCTGACCCCAGACAGTTCTATTTTGGCTTTTTCTGCCGCTTCTGTGAGTCTTTGTAGGGCTTGCCGGTCTTGGCGCAGCTCCACGCCTTCCTGTTCCAAAAATTGATTGGCTAACCAATCGACGATTCTTTTATCGAAATCATTTCCGCCTAATTGGGTGTCGCCACTGGTGGCTTTCACCTCAAAAACGCCGTCACCCACTTCCAAGATAGAAACATCAAAAGTACCGCCTCCCAGGTCAAAAACGAGGATTTTCTTGCTTTCTTGTTCATCGAGACCGTAGGCCAGGGCGGCGGCGGTGGGTTCGTTGAGAATCCGCAGCACTTCTAACCCCGCAATTCGGCCCGCATCCCGGGTGGCTTGACGTTGGGAGTCGTTAAAATAGGCGGGGACGGTGATTACGGCCCTGGTAACTTCTTCCCCCAGATAACGGCTGGCTTCTTCGGCTAATCGGCGTAAAATTAGGGCGGAAATTTCTTCGGGGGCGAATTCTTTTTGCAGACGGGGGCATTTAATCTTGATATTGCCCATCTCATCCCGGCGGATGGTGTAGGGGACGCGCTTCGATTCGGGGTTTAATTCCGAGTAGCGACGACCTATGTAGCGTTTGACTCCATAGTAGGTGTTTTGGGGATTGAGTACCCCTTGTCGCCGGGCCATTTGACCGACCACTAACTCCCCATCTTTATTAAAACCGACCACAGAAGGGGTGGTTCTCATGCCCTCCGAGTTGGCGATGACCACTGGCTTTCCGCCTTCCATCACGGCGACGACGGAGTTAGTTGTCCCTAGATCAATGCCTACTACTCTACCCATGCTTGTTTTTGTCTCCCCCTAGATTTCGATAACTTCGGGACTTTTACCTTCGATCGATAGTTTAAATCGCTTAATGCTTGTTGACAATATTGTATCGAATTGTCTTAGTTTCTCGCTCTCGCTTCGGGGCAATTGAGGGTGTGATTACCGAAGTGGTCTTTTAGCGACTCTGGCGATCGGGCTTGGGGGGGGTGAAAATAGGGCTAGATTTCCAGATTTTCCCTATCTACTAATTCCGGCGGCGCTGGACAACAAATAGAGATTCTTTCCCCTGTACTGGGATGATTAAAAACGATTTGATTGGCATGGAGATAATAACCACAATCTCCCGGTACTGCATCCGGTCGCGGTAATCCCCCCAGACCATACAATGGATCACCGATTAAAGGATAGCCAAAAAAGGCCAGATGAATGCGAATTTGATGGGGTCTGCCCGTAAAAATTCTTACTTCTAATAGGGTACTATCGGGATGTTTTTTTAAGACTCGACCATCACTGCGGGCCGATAACCCATCTGTGAGCGCACCGTAAACATGGCCTAAAATGGGATGGGCAATTTTCCCGATCGCTTGATTAATAGTAAAATTATCTGGTATGTCGCCCTGACCAACTAAAGCTCGATATATTTTAGTAATTTTCCCCTCCCGCATCTGTTGACTCAATTTAGCTCTAGCGGGCTTTGATTTCGCCATTAAGACTATGCCGGAAGTGCCGCGACCAAGACGATGAATTGGATAGGGAGTGACCTCGGCATAATGCTGATGTACCAGATGGATGAGAGTATGTTCGAGAAATCCACCCCCCGCTAACACGGGTAATCCCGAAGGTTTCGCCACCACTAACACCTCGGCATCCTCGTAGAGTACCTCAAAAAAGAGCGGTACATCCGGTTCTGTCCACGGCGGGCGCTGATAGGTCAATTGCTGCCCGATTTCCAAGACTGTATCGGGGCAAGCGGGACGACCGTTGACTAGAATTGCTGCCGATAAAATGCGATCGAGCCATTCTTCTGGGCTAGAATGGCAATATTTGCCCGTATAGTAAGCTAATAAGCTTAATCCTGCCTGATTTTTGCTAATTTTATCTCGATAAATCCAGCCTTGATTGGGCATTGGGGAAGTGGGGAAGTGGGGACGTGGGGGAATTTCCACTAACACCCTAACACCCCAACACCCCAACACCCCAACACCCTATCACCCTATCACCCTATCTCCTGAATACTGACTTCTCACCCAATGTTCGACAAAGATAAGCAAAAATTATTTATTGACTCCAAAAGCTTGAGAATATTTAAATTAACATTCCGCAATATTTACAAATTCTTAAGAATTAATTGAGAAAGATTTTTATTTAACAACGATGTTATGATGGTTACAGCGATTTTACTGAATTTCATAATGGGTTATTCTTTGCTTTTTTGGACAGCAATGGTTGAAACCCTTGCCACACCTACAAGGTAATCCCAATTAAGACAGGTAAATCAGTCAATTTCACCCACAACGATGATCTTTTTTTTGTGTAGTTTTATTGCAAAGAAAAAGTTTTTTTGACAAAAAGCACAAAGTATGTAGGAGTAGTTATGGCAGAGTGGGAAGTGGGGAAGTGGGGAAGTGGGGAAGTGGGGAAGTGGGGAAGTGAGGAAGTGGGGAGTGGGGAGTGGGGAGTGGGGAGTGGGGAGTGGGGTGTGGGGAGTGGGGTGTGGGGTGTGGGGAGTGGGGTGTGGGGAGTGGGGTGTGGGGTGTAGGGAAGTGGGAAGAATAAATAAAATAATCTACTGTCTCCTGTCTCGGAGTCTCCTGTCTCCTGTCTCCTGACTACTGATACCCGAATCTTGGTTGAAAGACCAAAACGCTTGCAGAGCTATCCACAAGTGGACAACTAGATAACAAGTGATATTCTAGTAGGTTCGGATAGGACATAATCGTGTAAGACGTGAGTAGGGGAAACCAGAAAGCGCAGTGATGAGCTTCGAGAATCCCTCCCATGAGCGCTTCGGGGAGTGTCAATTAATTGTATGTCTTTGGTAATTTGTCCGGGTTTTCATGATTCTAGATTGACCGAGGATTTTTTAGGACATCTGGGGAGCCAATCGGTCAAATTACGTTCCTATATTATTATTTCGCCTTTTTCTTGCTTAAATGAAGCTTTTTCACCGGGAGAAGCTCTAACCTTGATTGGGTTTAGTGCGGGGGTGGTAAATGCGATCGCTTTAGCTCATTATTGGCAAGCTCAAGGGGCGACAATTCGAGCTTTAATAGCTCTAGACGGGTGGGGAGTGCCATTAATCGGTAATTTTCCCATTTATCGCCTGAGTCACGATTATTTTACCCATTGGAGTTCCTGTTTACTGGGTAGTGGTCAAGAAAACTTTTATGCAGATCCACCTGTAGATCATCTTAGCCTCTGGTCGTCCCCCGATCGAGTGACCGGTTGGTCTATCAATGGTAATTTTGTCCAACGCACCACAGCGTTAACTTTTTTATTAAATCGGTTAGGCAAGAATCAATTAACTATAATTAGGTAGTCCCCTCCCTGTCTTTCCTATTTCTTTACCGCTGCTGATTTATGAGTACATCCGTTCCGAATTCTTCAATTCTCTTGGTGGGAATTGAGGAGAATATCGCTAAACTAGCTAGTGCGGACTTGAAAGAAGCAGGTTATCGTCCCCTGATCGTGCCTAGCATTGATATCGCTTTCCCAGAAGTGAAAAGTTGTCAGCCAGCGATGATTATACTCGATCGCTTCCTCGCAGCGAAGGCCGGTGTGAATTTTTCTAGTCGTTTACGTTCCCAGGGAAGTCGCGTTTATATTATTTTGTTAGTATCTCAAGAAACCCTAGAAGAACGTCTCGCCTGTTTGGAAGCGGGAGCCGACGATTATTTTCTCAAACCCTATAATTCGCCATCTTTTCTCAAATTAATCCGTTTTTACCTGCAACCTCTGGAAATTACCCCCGAACAATTGCGTTTCGGTGACTTAGAGAACTCCATAAAAAAGATGATCCAATAGTCAAGTGGTTTGATAAGGGATTTCCACAAACCACTTTGGCAAATGGGGAAGTCGATTAATCTGTTTTTCCAACTCTGCCA
>NZ_JACJSW010000052.1:0-14254 GCF_014698375.1 Microcystis flos-aquae FACHB-1344
AAGAGTAGTAAACCAGACCAACCGATGAAGACGAAACGGTCTCTTTTGAGCCAGTCATCGAGAGCATCAAACAGCCCTCTTTCTGGGGCGCGTCCGACAGCAATGGTCATGGGTATTTTTCCTCTTGCTTAACTGAAATCACGGGCAAGATTTCTTAACTTTTTTGAGTCTGGGATTACTCCCATTGTCTTATAAGATGGCGCGATCGATTGACTGGATTAGCTTAACTAAACTAGCTGCGATCGCTCGTTAATCCTCACAAACTGTAAAAGATTAACGTTTCTTAAACTAGCACAAGCTAGACAATAATTTCGAGTTCGGTAAGACTTTGGTTCCTTGCGGCCTCTATCTACCTTTACTCATTATTAGCAAAAAATTACAAATCTATACAACTTGACTCATAATTGATTTTTTATGCACACAAAAACTTTTTTGTCAATGAGTATTTATATTCATTTTTTTAATTGATTGCCACTCGCAATCCTCGAGGGGTTGTTCTAGCAATTGACAATCAAAGCAATCCTCGGCGGCGGTTTTCAGGGTAGCGATAAGGGTCTCTAGGGTCAAATCTGGGGCTAAATTCAGCTTTTTAGGGGCAGCACTGGCGAAAACTTGTTCAAACAGCGAATTATCTTGCTCTAGCACTATCGAACCATGTTGGAGAACCGAGGAACCCCGTTGCAGTTGGGCGCTCCCAATAAATTTATTTCCCCAATTATCGACTAAATCCGCACCGGTAGCCGTACCGAAACAGTTAGCAGAATGGATATATCCCCGGCCGGCAGCACCGTAGGACAATTCCAGACCGAGATTTTGCCAGCCTGTGATTAAAAATTGACAGATTTGCTGGTAAACTTCCCTAACATTCCCCTTCATCCCCGAATTTACCACCATATAAGTCAAATCCCCCTGATGTAGTACGGCCCGTCCACCGGTAGGACGACGAACTAGGGAGATTTTTTGACCTTGCCAAGTCAAATTACGCCAAAAATCGGGATATTGCCGTTGATGATAGCCCAAGGAAATAGCCGGGGGCGACCATTGATAAAAACGCAGAGTCGGGGGATGATGACCACAACGGTGTTGCTCTAGTAACCAAGAATCGATCGCCATTTGTAGCTCTGCCGATGAGATAATTGGAGGGATATAACGCCAAATTTTAGCTGCCACCAAAGGATTCTCGTAACATTTCATCATTATTATCTGCCACCGTCGCCACGAGAGTAATTGCCCGCGAAATCTCCCCAGCAGACAAATCGGCCACAGTGCGCTGAGAAATCACCACCACCTGATCATTCATAATGGCAAAATGAGATTCAAAGGTTTCGGCACAATTCATCGCTAATAACTTGCGGGTTAATCCCAATTCATCCTTAACGGGTAATTTGAGGACAGAAGACCACACCGTTAGAAAATCATCATCGCTTTCCCCAGTTAACTGTACAAATACCTCAACGCTACCATACTGAAACTTCCAAAGATAACCTTTGTCTGTATGTTGTACCATAGCAGTATCATTCTGCTGCAGAGTAGAAATAACCATTTCAATCATTTCTTGGTGACTGCTCGTACTAGCCAGAAATTCATCGGTCATTGACTCTATTGCTTCTGAAGTCGCTAAACTTTCCGTGGTCATAAAAATTCCCTAAACTCGATCGATCACAATCTTATCCCAAGAGAAAAGAAAAAAGTAAACAGCAAACAGTAAACAGCGAAAAGACAGGGGCTTGACCATTCTCTATATAGGGTCTGCTGAATAAATCTAAAAACCTCGTTGGATAATATCTTTAGGCTTTTTTGAAATCAAAAAGTGCCAGCCCTTGGAGTGATCAGGGGGGAAATTTAGGCACTTTTTCCCCGAAAATTAGGTAATTGACCCCCTGAAAATGGGTAAAACCCTAGATCCCACACCCCACACCCTGCCCCCACGAAAAACTTTTTGCCGCAAACCCTAACTATTACTGATCAGGGTAGATCTGTTTTGTCTGTCTATTTTGAGCTTGAGTCTCGGGCTGATCGTTTCTTTTCTCCTGTAACCCGCATTGGGTAACACGCGGGTTAAAATGAGAATTTGGTATCATACTTATACCGTTATGGTTTGATCTGGTTATTCTTTTTATCACCAAATAGAGACCAAAAACCGCCCTTGCGATCCCCTTCCTTTTTTTGTCCCTTCTGGTCTTCCATTTCAACATTAGGATTAACTACTTTATCTAGTTCCCGTTTGCACCTAATCACCGTCGCATCTTTGGGGCTGACTTGCCAGGCGCGATTGATATGAACCCGGGCCATGGAGAGTTGATTTTGTTGCAGGTAGGCTAAACCGAGCAGGGCGTGACAGATGCCATTATCTGGTTCTTGCCGCAGGGCATCGCGCAATTCTCGCAAAGCTTGGGCGGGGTTATTTTGGTCAAGAGAGGCTTGGGCGCGGCGAATATAGGCTTCTAGGGGCGATTCTTTGGCTTTAGCCTCGGCTGCCGTGATGAAAGTAGCCCCGACTAACTCGGACTGGTTAGGATTGCCTTGGGAGATAAAGACTTTCCGGGTGGTTTTCTTGTTGCCCTGACCTTCGGTTAACATCAGATAAACCAGATTGAGTTCACTGAGTTGGGCGATTTTCTGATAGGTATTTTCTAGGGCGGTATATTGATTGATCGCCAAGGATTGCAGGATTTTTTGATAGGCTAATTCATAGTTAGCGCTAGATTGGGCTAGTTTTCTAGCCGGTTCGCTACTGATGGTGATTTTACCCGCATCTCTCGCCATTGCCTTGCCCATTTGTGCTAAAATAAGCCGGAATTCTTCCCGAGATAGGTCACGGCCTAGATGTTCGTAGGCTGGGTTAACTAATTTGGCGAGTAACTGATTAGCCTGTTCCCTTTCGGCGGGGGTGTAAAGGCGACAGGTATCGGGGTGAAGTTTATAGGCAATTTTTAAGTAACGCTCGCGAATCTCCTCATGTTCGGCATCGATCGACACTCCTAAAACAGCGAAGTGATCGATTAAATCAAATTGAAATAATCCCTGGGAAATCGGAAAAGGCATACAGCGGGTCCTACTCTAATCACAATGATAATCGGGTTCTTCGTTACTTGGTATGGTTCGATAGGGGGGCATAAATCGACTAAATCCTTATCTGGTAAGAGACTTAATTGATTAGTTCGCTCTAGATCAAAAACAATTGACAAAAATCGCTAAATGCCTTTCTATATAAGGGTTACATCCCTTATAACCCCCGTCTATTGCATAACACCAACCGAAGAGCCGATAATCGCAATAAATATTAAAAGAATTAAAACTGAAAACTCCAAGAGGCGGCTTTTTGCAGAGCTTGGCTTAAGGGGGTGTGAATCTGTCCGTTAGTGGCCAGGATTCGCCCCGTTTCTATCAGAAAAGGACTCTCATCGTAGGCGCTAATTTTACCCCCAGCTTCTTCGATCAGAATAATTCCCGCGGCCAGATCCCAGGGATTAATCCCTCGTTCCCAATAACCATCTAAGCGCCCACAGGCCACATCAGTTAAGTCTTTGGCAGCGGAACCGCTGCGGCGTACCCCTTGGGTCAGATGGGTCAGATAACAGAATTCGGCATAATTATTATCGGGGGTTTGACAACGATCATAGGCAAAGCCCGTCACCAGTAAACTTTTTTCTAGTTCACTCGTCCGGGAGACATGGATGGGACGACGGTTCAGGGTGGCCCCCAAACCCCTGGCTGCCCGAAATAGTTCCTTTCTAAAGGGGTTATAGATGACTCCCACTGCTGCTATCCCTGCGATCAGTAGTCCGATAGAGACGACGGATACGGGATAACCGTGGGCATAGTTGGTGGTTCCATCGAGAGGATCGATCGCCCAGAGATACTCGCTGTCCCTCCCTTGCATTTTTCCCGATTCTTCCGCTAAAATCCCATGTTCGGGAAAGTGACGGCCAATAATTTTGAGAATTTCTGTTTCTGCTCGACGATCTATTTCCGTCACTAAATCGCCCGATCGCCCTTTTTCTTCTATTGTCTCGATTTTACCCCAATTATCCTCGATAATTGTTCCCGCCGCTAGGGCGGCTTCGCTGGCAATGTCTAGGTATTTTTCTAATTGGCTGCTGGTATCTGGCACGATTAATCCTTAATCTATTCTTCATCTAAGGGTAAACCAAAACGCACTTTCCCACGGGCAAAAAAGCGACCGAATTGTAATTCATAGACTTCATCTTCGTCTTGGGTGGCTACTTCCATATCGCTACGGGCATAACTGACACAAAGTAAAGCATAACCTCTGGCTTTTAATTCCGGCGATAGTCCGATCGCTTCTGGTTGATGGATATCTCCCGATAATACCCTGACCGCACAGCTGGTACAAGCTCCATTGCGACAGGAAAAGGGTAATTGATGACTCTGTTTTTCCAGACTGTGCAGTATATAGTTATCCCCTGGAACGGTGGTGACAAATTTTTCGCCCGTCTGACGATTGTGAACGGTGATTTGATGATATTTAGTCATAGTTTAGTTAGGCGGAAATTATAGATGCAATTTAGATAGTTCTAAATTTAGGGGCTATTTTGGTCAGCCGTCTTGATTATATCATAAATCATTGCTCAAATAGTCATCATCTTTACAAATGCCCCTTGACAACTGTTAACTTTTCTTTGGTCACTTGCTAATTTTTATGGCTCTTGAAAATTCATCTCTTTTAATCTAACTGCACCGTCGATAATTGAGATTTCCTGGGAGCCAATTTGCACGATCGCATCTAATCCCTTACCGATAATTTTAACTGCTGGGGGACGACTTTTTTGTACGGTCATCACCAGAAAAAATTCCTCGCTGCCTGTGGCTAAAATGCGCTCACCTGTATTAGTTTTCTCGACTTTTAAAGTCACGGGAGTTATAAAAGTTCCCTGCATATTTGCCCGATTTTGAGTGATAGTAAAACTATTTCTTCCGAGAGTAACATTTCCCTGGGTATTCATCACCCAAGTTTTATTAATAAATTCTGGTTGATCGACTTTACCTAATAATTTATCCATCAAGACGAATAATCCGGGGGAACCAGAGGATAGACTGTAATCGACGGCGAAAGAGCGAACTAGAGCAACTTCTAGGGGTTTATTAGCTCCTTTAACCCTAATTTTATCAGTTTTTAACGTAATTACTCCCGAACCATCGGGACTAGATTGAAAAGATATCGGTTTTGCCTGTCGCCAAGGTGGGTTTTTCGGGAAAATAACGGTATTTTCTGAGTTCCAGTCGCCTTTTGATCCCTCAAAACTCGCCCAATGTCCTCCTAGTCCCCAAATTCTCACACTAGCGACATCGGGAAAAGACCATCCCCCCACAAAAGGTTGCTGTTTGAGATAGATACTAGCGACAAAATCCTCTTCATTTTGCCAGCGATTACGAAAAGCATAAAATCCCTTTTGTTGATCAACTAAAACCCGGGAAAGTTGGCGTTCGGGATTTTCGGGAATAAGATTAGATGGATAAGCAGCGAGAAGAAAAGGGGCAATATGAGGATAATGGGGGTGAAAAAGTTGTTTTTCCTGTCCTTGTAATCGCCATTTTAGCGCTGGCAGCCATGATTTATCGGTAATTCCCAATCCGATAGTTAATAAAGACACTCCTACAAACATCTGATGTCTGCCATAAGCAGGAATCAATAATTGACCATTTTTAGGGACAATTCTGGTTAAATAATGAGGGATCAATTGGGCTGCCGAAGAACCGGTTACTAAGTCTAATCCGAGACTATTTCGATACCCTTGCAGAAAAGGAAAAACAGCGATAACCATGGGTTCGGTGCTGTATAAATCTCCTTCCGTGCCAAATCCTCGATCGCCGATAGCTGTGGTAAAATAGCGTTCTAGGTGACGTTTGGCCATTTCCACCTGTGCAGAGGGAGAATAGAGAGAATCGGGCGGTAAATCTTCCTTGAGAATCGCTAAACTGGCTAATCCTGCCGCACCTCTGGCCCGCGCATTCCAGTTACTAACTGCCTCTCCATTCCATCCATCTTTGGGTGAACCACCTTTGAGAAGTTTTTTACTTTCACTGGATAACCAGCGAGTAATTTCCCGTTGGCGCTTTTCTCCCCAAAAATCATAACAAAGATCCTAGGCGAGAGCGACTCCAGCGACAATTGGTGCTTGTTCTAAGACTCTCCTTCCCCGATTTTTACGGGTTTTTTCGATAATTTCCCAGGCGGTTTCTGCTGATTTTCTATCTTGATTTAAAATTGCTAAAAAACAATGACCTGTGGCATGATAACCCCCATTAGGAACATAACCATCGTCATAAATTTTTTCCTGTAAACTGTTGTTTAATTGAGCGATAATAGTTTGACCGATGGGAGTTTTTGCTTTTTCTCCGAGATTAGTTAATTCTGACTTGCGAAAGATTAAACGGGGATGTTCTCGCGGTTGTAGGGGTTGGTGATTAGGGACAGGATTAGGCCATAAAGGGGAAATTGTGCCATTAACTTGGTTTTGTAGTCTTCTTCCCCCTAAAGTGCCTTGATAACTGCCGATAAGTTGGTCTTGGTAGGGGACAATTTCGATATTATAGATAGCTTCCCTGACTTCCGCTTGCCAAGGGTGAGTTTGAATGTTCATTTTCACCTGTAATCGCCAAGCATTGTCTAATTTAATCGCTTTTACCGTACCTTGGTGATCCACTTCTTTATTGAATTTGAGCGCATATCCCCACACCGACGGCTGACAAACAGCGTGATCACAGCTTAAATCTAGGGTAAGATTTTGATCAACGGGTTGATCTTGCCACAGTTTCCAAACACCATTTTTCAGGGTTAAACGAAGGTTGCCGGTTAATAGTTGCGGATCGATGGTTTCTTGACTTGGTGCGCTTGTACCACCTAGCAAAAGTAAGGGAATGGCCGCTAAAAAAGGAGATATTTTCATATTAAACAAGCGAGGGGAAATATCAGGTATTCTAGGAAGAATAATTTCCAAATAAATTGGTAGAATTGGCTGATTTCGCTTTTATCTTCTAAATTTACTCTGCGACTACGCCACCAAAGAAGAACAAGTAGGAGCAGATGGGCGACAATGGCCAGAGAAGAATTAATTCCGTTTATCCCCAAGAGACCGACGGCAATCATACCCGCATAACATAGAGAAATTGTCAATAGGGAAATTGTTAAGATTTTTTGAGGACCGAGAAGCAGGGTAAAAGTGGTAATTTGGTAAATGCGATCGCCTTCTAGGTCAGGAACATCCTTGAAAATAGCGATCGCAACGGTGAAAACGAGAACAAAAGCTGTTAAAACCCAGACCGAGGGATAGATAGACTGATTTTGATTAATAACTGTGTTGTAGTGGCGAAAAAGACCTAAATTAACGATGACACCTCGGACGGTAAAAATACAGAAGGCGGACCAGAGGGGAAAGCGTTTTAAACGCACTGGTGGCAAGGAATAGGCAGTGCCGATGAGTAAACTAATCCCCACGGTGATTAACAGCCAAAAACCACCGATAAAAGCCAGTATAATTGCTAAAATACCGCTTAAAACCACGATTAACCGTCCTGTTAACCGAGAAAATTCGCCCTTGGCGAGGGGAAGCTGGGGTTTATTGATTTTATCGATGTCGATGTCTTCCAACTGATTTAAACCGACGATATAGACATTACCAGCAAGACAAGCGACCCAAGTGAGCAATAAAACCGACCAATGGCTAAAAAAATCGCTAATATTGCCCAAAGCAATTAAATAGAGACTTAAAACACTTAAAGAAGTGCCGATAATCGTATGGGGACGGGAAAATTTCCAGAGACTCCCTAACCAGTGGAGAAAGTTAGGCTGGGGATGGTTAACTGGAAGAAAAGGAGCTTGATTCATCAGACCTCTTGTAAAAATCAAAAATTGTCGTGGTTGGTGAGGAGTCAGTGGTCAGTAGTCGGTCGTCAGGAGAATTAAGAATGAATAATAATCAATTAAATGGTCTATTTAGATATTTTATGCCACTTAATCCTTATTTTTGACGTTTTTAAACCCTCAAAAATCAATTATGCAAGAGGTCGATCAAAAAAAATCAATCCGAGGACAAGTAATCTGTTAAAATGATAATCCAGACTCAAACCCTGTGGAGAGGTGGCAGAGTGGTTGAATGCGGCAGACTCGAAATCTGCTTTAGGGTAACACCTAACGTGGGTTCAAATCCCACCCTCTCCGTTGAACTGATAATTTAGTGCTGTCGTTCTCAGCCATAATTTTTGGTCAACTGTCTTAAGAGATCTAGCGTTGTCCTGGGTGGTTGGCGACTGGTAACTAAATTTAGACAACAAAAATCGACTTCTTCACTTTTTCATTGCCAGGGTCAAACCATCACCAATAGGAATAATACTGATATTGACCCGTTGATCCTGCTGAATTTTGGCATTAAGTGAACGGATAATTTTGGTGCGATTATCGGTGCTATCGGCCGCCGCTACTCGTCCCGACCAAAAAACATTATCGATGGCGATAATTCCGCCGCTTCTGACCAATTGTAACGCCCGTTCGTAGTAGGGATCATAATTACTTTTATCGGCATCGATAAAGACAAAATCAAAACTATTACTTTCTCCCCCGGCGATTAATTGATCTAAAGTCTCCAGGGCCGGGGCAATTCTTAAATCGATTTTATCGGCGACACCGGCCTGCTGCCAATAACGGCGGGCTATACTGGTATATTCTTCCCTTAGATCACAGGCGATCAGCTTGCCTTCTGGGGGTAAAGCTAAGGCCACCACTAGAGAACTATAACCGGTAAAAACCCCTATTTCTAGGGTTTTTTTCGCCCCGATCGCCTGTACCAAAAAAGCCATAAACTGACCTTGTTCGGGGGCAATCTGCATGACTGCTAGGGGTTGAGAGGCAGTTTCTTGACGTAATTGAGCTAAAATAGGAGATTCTCGCAGACAGATAGATTGATAATAGGAATAAAATTGTCGATCGAGTCCAAGAGTTTGATTAGCCATAAAAAAATTGCTAGTGGATAGAGTTATCGAGTAAAATTCTGGGTAATCTGAAGCTAGAGAGAGCGTATTGGTTGACCAAAAAGGAAGACTTGGCAGGAAGCAAATCATGATGAAACCCGACTCGGATCATCTCTTTAACGAGGATCTCGAACAGCTGTTAGAGAGTTTAGAAGACAAAGACGCCGACGGTGACGAGGCTCTAGAGGAACTTTTTGGCGATAGTATCAATTGGGAAGAATCCGCCACTAATAATCTTTATTCTACCCGTGAGCCGGCTGCCAAGGCGGAACTGGAAGATGGGGATGATCTCGCATCTCTGCTGCTAGAAGATGCAGCAGTTCCAGACTCAGAAGCAATTATAGCCATCAGCCACCCCAATTTTTACGACAGCCTCGAAGACTTAGAAGCTTTTCTGGAAAAACCCACGCCACCGGCGCAACCGCCACTACCAGACATCTTTGAATCCCTAGAGGCCTTCCTCTGGGAATCCCCAGCAGTGGACCTGGTGGCTGCGGTGGAACCTCTGACAGGGTTAGAATCACTGGAAATTGCCCCAGAAAGCCTCCTAGAGGATGAATTCAAGGATTTAGAAAAACTCCTCGAAGAAACCAATCAGGTGATGGCAGCAAATCCGGCGGCCAGTGTCAGTGCGCCAGTCGGGTCAAAAAACCTGCGTCCCCTTGTCAGTAAAGCTTTTGAACAGACGATGCGGGTGCCGATCAAACAATTGGATAACCTCAGCAATCTGATCGGGGAACTGGTGGTTAAACGCAATCGCCTTGAAGAGGAACAGGATCGCCTGCGTCTCTTTTTAGATAATTTGCTAACCTGCGTCCAACATCTGGGTGATGTGGGCAGTCGGATGCAGGATCTCTATGAAAGAAGCCTCCTAGAAGGGGCTTTACTGGCTAGTCGCAATTCCGGTGGTGCCATCGGTTACGGTAGAGTTCAGGGAGAAAATCAGGGGGATTCGGCCATGGCCGGCGAACTAGATGCCCTAGAGATCGACCGTTTTACCGATTTCCATTTATTATCCCAAGAGATGATCGAATTGATCGTACGAGTGCGAGAATCGGCCTCTGATCTTCAATTTGTCGTCGATGAAACCGATCAGGTGACGCGCAGTCTGCGACAGGCCACCACCCAACTACAGGAAGGGATGACCAAATCGCGCATGGTTCCCTTTAGTCAAGCCGCCGAACGCCTACCCCGGGCAATTCGCGATATTTCCCTGAAACTCGATAAACAAGCCAAATTAAAAGTGGAAGGGGGTGATGTTCTCATCGATAAGATGATCCTCGAACATCTCAATAGTCCCATGACCCATCTGGTCAACAATGCGATCACCCACGGCATTGAATCACCCCAAGAACGCATGGCCAAAGGGAAACCTGCCCTCGGGACCATCTCTGTCCGGGCATTCCTACAGGGGAATCAAACCGTGATCACCGTTGGTGATGATGGGGCCGGTATTGATGCTGATCAGGTGAAACGCAAGGCGATCGAAAAAGGCCTGATCGGCGATCAGGAAGCTGAACACCTCAGTCCCCAAGAAGTCTATAAACTCCTCTTTCACCCCGGTTTTAGTACCAAAGATCAGGCCGATGATTTTGCTGGTCGTGGGGTGGGTTTAGATGTGGTGCAGACCAGTTTAATCGATGTGCGCGGGACCGTTACTATTGACTCGGTACTGGGCAAAGGAAGCACTTTTACCATCCGTTTACCCCTAACCCTGAGTATCTGTAAGGCCCTCTGTTGTGTTAGTAATCATGCGCGCATCGGGTTCTCCATGGACGGAGTGGAAGATATGAAGGATTTCCGGTCCAGCGATATCCAAATGGATAGGGAGGGACGGCGCTGCGTTGTCTGGCAAAATACTTTACTACCCTTCCAACCCTTGAGCGAATTGCTTTCCTACAATCGGCAACTAAGTCGCGGTAGTTTTTATACTGGCAAACAGGAGCAAGACTCTTTTTCGATCGTGATCCTGCGCGGTGGTAATAATCTCCTCGCAGTACAGGTGGATCAAGTGATCGGTGAACTGGAAATCGTCATCAAACAGATCGAAGGACCGATTCCGAAAACGGCTGGGATTGCTGGGGCGACGGTTTTGGGCGATGGTACGGTGATGCCGATCGGCGATGTGTTAGAGTTAATCGACATCGCCAGGGGTCGTCTGCGTACCGATAACGGTGGTCCTTGGCGCCAACCTCTCCCCCCCGTAGCGGTGAAAACTAGGCAAAAATCGGGGGCTATGGTTCTGATTGTCGATGATTCGATTACTGTCCGGGAATTGCTCTCTTTAAGCTTTAGTAAAGCTGGTTATCGTGTGGAACAGGCCCGGGATGGTCAAGAAGCTTGGGAAAAATTACGCGGCGGTTTGCCCTGTGATATCGTTTTCTGCGATATCGAGATGCCCCGCATGAATGGCCTAGAATTACTCTATAATTTGCAAAAAGACCCCCAATTAGCCTCGATTCCCGTTGCTTTATTGACTTCCCGAGGAGCGGAACGTCATCGTCAGGTGGCGGCGACATTAGGGGCTAGTGGTTATTTTACCAAGCCCTACACGGAAAGAGATTTACTCTCGGCAGCTGAAAGAATGATTGCGGGGGAAGTGTTACTAGCTAATAGTATTAAAGCGACTCCTAACCCGTCTTGATCCCCCGATACAACGATTATTGACAGTAATCCCGCTAATTTCTTTGCACAATCGACTCCTCGGGTCTTGATTGTCGATGATTCGGTAACGGCGCGGGAAATGTTAGCGATTTCTTTGGTTAAAGCTGGTTATCGCATTGAAAAGGCCCGAGACGGTTTAGAAGCATGGGAAAAATTACGGGCTGGATTAGCTTGTGATCTGATTCTCTGCGATCTCGAAATGCCTCGCCTGAATGGGTTAGAATTGCTCTCTCGTCTGCAAGAGGATGAACAACTTCAGGGGATACCAGTAGCGATGATTACCTCGCGAGGGTCGCAAAAAATGCAGCATCTCGCCGCTGCTAAAGGGGCAAAAGGTTATTTTGTCAAGCCCTATATTGAGGATGTTTTACTGTCGGCAGCCCAACGTTTAATCGCTGGTGAGGTGTTAATCCAAAAAGACAGTCCCGCAGATTAGCCTGGGTTAACTGGCTAATTTTAATTTGTTTTCCGAAAAATCATTAAATGTTGTTGGGGCAAAGTCTCGATGATTTCTTCTGGCACTAAACCGATAGCGGCCATTTCTTTTTCTACCTGTCTGCGGGTCATTTTATGAAGGGCCTTGATGGGAATCAGGGGATTTTCACGACGGTATTCTACTAATACCACCCTACCATCGGGTTTTAAGGATTTGACCAGATTCTCCATCATCTCGCGGGGAGAGGAAAACTCGTGATAAGCATCGACCATTAAAGCTAAATTGATCGCATTTATAGGCAATTTGGGATCGGTTTCTGTGGCGAGAATTGTGGTTATATTCTTCACTTGATTTTCCTCGGCTAAAAAATCAATTGCCCCTAACATTTCCGGTTGCACATCGACAGCGAAAACTTGTTCTACTAAATTCGCCATAGGAAAACTCAAATAACCTGTCCCCGCGCCGATATCTGCCACTAGGTCTGTGGGTTTTAAATGTAGTGCGGTGATCAGATCATCGGGTTTTTCCGTGAAACGGCGACTAGGACGTTCTAACCATAACATTTCTTGGTGTCCCATGACTTTAGCGATTTCCCGTCCTAGATAAAATTTACCGATACCATCGCGACTATGAAGCGATCGAATCTGATAATATTCCTCTTGCGCTAAAACTGAAGCATCGTAGGTAAAATTTAATAATCCAAAACTGCACCAAAGCAGCATTAGGCAGGTGACGATAATAAGAATTCGTTTGATCATCATTAGAAACCCAGTGAGGTATCATTGAAATTAGCTGCCGATCATTGTACAAAGACATCTTAACAGAAACATCGAATCAATAGACCTCTTGTAAAAATCAAAAATTGTTGTTAGGTTTAGGAGTCGGTAGTCGGTCGTCAGGAGAATCAAGAATGAATAATAATCAACTAAATGGTCTATTGACAGATTTTAGGCAATTTAATCCTTATTTTTGCCGTTGTTGAACCCTCAAAAATTAATTGTGCATTAATCTATATCGTTTCCTAAGCTAGTGAGGTACACCTATTTTTCTTCCCTTTTGCCTCTTGCCTTTTGCCTAAAACCCATAACTTTTGTACCTCAGCAGACTGAAAAACGCTATATAATAAATCGGATACGCATATCGATTAAAGGTCTTCGTGACCTGATTCAGCCAGAGATGATGATTATAGCAGTTATCTTAATGGTGAGCTATGGGGTTTTGGTTTTGGGGAGACTCCGAGACGATGCCCTATCCGGTTATACTTCATCTTTATGAAAAACGCTGTAATCAGGGTGAGGGTTTTTGCTTGTTGTAGTCACTGCTTGTCAATTTACTTTACAATTCTGGTAGTTTTTGATAACATCTTGGTAGAATGTCTGTGGTTTTCTGCCAGCCAGGGGACGGTTTATATCAAGGATTATCCTAGTGTAAGCAATCTTCTCGGCTTTCTAGAAAACATTGCTAATTAACCTGAAATTTATGGGCATCTTAGATGAGCAATCTTGAGTGAAAGTGATTTGGTATTTTTTTGACATTTTAACCTCACAAAAATCTTTTGTCCTGAGGAGGTCATTTTGATCTACTATCCTAAAAACAGAAAGAAAATAATCAAATAAATAAGCACCATGAATCAAGCTGTGAACTGGAAAAAAACTGTTACCATTTGCGATCCTTCAATACAATAATTAGTCTGTTTAATTCCATGCTAAAAACTGAACAAATCCAAGTCATTATATCGAAATTTAAAGATCCCACTCTCTGGTTACTGTTTTCTCTATCGGCAATCATCTTGCTGGGGAAATTAGGACAGAGGAGTTTAGAAGATTGGGATGAAGCTATATATGCACAAATTTCCAAAGAGATTGTACAAAATGGTGACTGGATAACTCTACATTACGGATATGTGCCTTGGCAGAAGTGTTGAACGGGGAAAAAAGTCGTACAAAATTTGATATTATAGATAAGAAAACAAAGTAAATATACACCAATAAATGTGAATAAGCCATGCTAACAATTTTCCCAAAACTAATGAAAGAGCTTCTCAAGCCACTCCCCAAAAATGACTATCCCGCATTAAGTACATTTACTTTTGTGTCCTGTTGGATAGGTTTTGCACTGGATAAAAGTATCGTCAGCATGAGAGACTTAAGCGCACGCCTGAAAATG
>NZ_JACJSW010000053.1:0-28540 GCF_014698375.1 Microcystis flos-aquae FACHB-1344
TCTCAATGATGCTTCAGTTATTTCGGTTTTAGAAGAGATGTTAAAAGCCGCACTTATAGTAAATTCTTTTGAGGAGTGTAGGAAGTCTTTTAGTATCATCATAAATAAGTAGTTTGGCTAATACCTACCTTACTTAGTAAACTGTTTGAAATCATCGACAATATGATGACTTTATACCCTGAATTACAGTCAAGCTTAGAGAGTAAAATCAAACAATTTGAGGAGGAAAGAACCATGCCTTTAATGAGTAATATGGAGTTACGAGGGATAGAACGCGGTAAGGAAATTGGTAAGGAAATTGGTAAGGAAATTGGAGCATTACAAAAAAGCCGCGATGCCATAAAAACAGTTTTAACTGTGCGGTTTGGACAAATTTCTTCAGAAATTGAAGAGATAATCGGCAAAATCACTAACCCTACTATCTTAGAAGAGCTACTAAAATTAGCAGCTACCGCTAATTCTCTCGCAGAATTTAAGCAGTCTTTGGCAAGAATCCAATAAGAAAATCTTGCCGTAGGGTAGGCATTGTCCACCCATTCACCTTGAAACCCTCAGCCAAAAAACAATATCGAGAAAACGGATTTTTTCAAGGAACCCGTTTTCTGGACTTATGGCGATCGCCTTCCCGCCATGACCCACTAAAATTGTCATTGTGAGGGGGTAGATGATACAGTTTTTCTGATCTGGCTACGAGATAAGCGTGCCAAAAACACTGAGGAGCAGACCGCACTATCAAAAAATGCTATAATTTTCAATAAATTACGTCAATAAATATCAATCATGAACTCTTTTGCTATTCGCTTAGAAAAAAATGGAACAATTAATGTTCCTCAAGCTATCCAAGATAAACTCAATCTTTGCGAAGGAGATTTATTAAATTTAATAGAAATTGAGGGTATTATTTTGTTGACTTTACAACAACCAAAAGTCCCTCAACTGTCTGACCAAATTACAACAATTCGAGAAGAAGCCAATGTTACACTGAATGATTTATTACAAGGATTAGACGAAGAAAGGCAAAAAATATACCAACAAAAACATTAATATGAAGAGAATTTTTGCTGATTCCAGTATCTTAATTGCTGGTGCAGCTTCTAAAACAGGTGCAAGTCGAGCAGTGCTGACAATGGCTGAAATTGGCTTATTTAAAATACTTATTTCAGAACAAGTGTTAGAAGAATGCCAGCGAAATCTTTATAAAAAAATTCCCTTAGCGCTTCCCATTTTCAAGCAACTTATCAGCCAGATAAATCCTGAAATTTTACCGAATCCATCTCAAGAACAATTCTTACGATTTTGTAAAATTATTGAAGAAAAAGATGCTCCTATTCTTGCAGCTGCTTTATTGGCTAATGCAGATAGATTACTAAGCTTAAACACCAAAGATTTTACGTCACGCGTTGCTGAACAAACAGGAATAATTATGCAAACGCCATCGCAATTTATACAAGACATTCGCTCAATTATTAATCATGAGTTATGACTTAGGGTATTAGTGATTGCCTTTAGAAAACGGGTTTCTTGAAACCCGTTTTCTGTATAAATATTAATTTCTGTTACAGGGGTCTTGAAAGATTGGGTATTGTTGGGCTAAAACTATTAGCAATAAACCTTTGCAGTTAATGTCATGACTTCTTCACTGTTGCCGATTCTTCCTGCTATTTACGATGTTTTGTTCGATTTTGCCCAATCTGATGGCTTGAGTCAAGCTAATCAGGTGGATAGTGTGAGAAATCAGCGTTTAACCCCTACCGTAGTCTTCCTCGATGCTGGTGTCACCGATTATCAAAGTCTCCAAGCTGGAGTAATTCCAGAAGTCGCCACCGTTATTCTCTCTCCCAATCAAGACAGAATCGAACAAATATCCGCTTTTTTACCACAAAATCCCCAGATTATTACCACCACCTCTATTATTAAATCAGTGCGTTACGCTATCGCGCTTCACAGCCTACGAGTAAGCAAACAACTCAAATGAAACAACCAACCGCCAATTATGATGAACCCTGGAAAGAAGCATTAAGCGAGTATTTTAAAGCCTTTTTAGATTTCTTTTTTCCTGAAGTTCACCAATTGATTGATTGGACAAAAACTCCCGAATCCCTAGAAAAAGAACTCAAACGGATTACCGCTTCAGCAAAGACAAAAAAACGTTTCGCTGACAAACTCTATAAAGTTTGGTTACTCAGGGGTGAAGAAGTCTGGATTTTGATTCATATTGAAATTCAAAGTCAATACGAAGAAAATTTCCCTCAGAGGATGTATATTTATAACTATCGGGCCTTTGATTTGTATCAGAAACCAGTTATCAGTCTGGCAATTTTAGGAGATGAACGAGTAAATTGGCGACCAGATTCCTATAATTATACTATCGCCGGCTGTGAAGTGAGTCTGAGATTCCCAACGGTTAAATTACTGGACTATGAGGAAAGCTGGTCAGAACTAGAAGCAAGTAGCAATCCCTTTGCTATAATAGTCATGGCACATCTGAAAACAAAAGCGACTACTGGGAAGCTGCCAGAACGGGAACAGTGGAAGTGGAAGTTAATCAGGGGATTATATGAAAAGGAGTTTAAGAGGGAACAGATAATTAAACTGTTTGAAATCATCGACAATATGATGACTTTATCAACTAAATTACAGGAAAGCTTAGAGAGTAAAATCAAACAATTTGAGGAGGAAAGAACCATGCCTTTAATGAGTAATCTGGAGTTACGAGGAAGGAAAATTGGTGAGGAAATTGGGGAGTTACGAGGAATGGAACGCGGTAAGGAAATTGGTAAGGAAATTGGTAAGGAAATAGGCAAGGAAATTGGAGCGTTAGAAAATGCTCGTGATTTTGTGAAAAAAGTTTTGGAAAACCGACTAGGCGATATCCCTGGAGATATTGGACAATGTCTCAATGATGCTTCAGTTATTTCGGTTTTAGAAGAGATGTTAAAAGCCGCACTTATAGTAAATTCTTTTGAGGAGTGTAGGAAGTCTTTTAGTATCATCATAAATAAGTAGTGTGGGTAATACCTACCTTACTTAGTAAACTGTTTGAAATCATCGATAATATGATGACTTTATCCCCTGAATTACAGTCAAGTTTAGAGAGTAAAATCAAACAATTTGAGGAGGAAAGAACCATGCCTTTAGTAAGTAATATGGAGTTACGAGGAATCGAACGCGGTAAAGAAATTGGCAAGGAAATTGGTAAGGAAATTGGCAAGGAAATTGGGGTGCTAGAAAAAAGCCGCGATGCCATAAAAACAGTTTTAACCGTGCGGTTTGGACAGATTTCTTCAGAAATTGAAGAGATAATCGGCAAAATGACTAACCCTACTATCTTAGAAGAGCTACTAAAATTAGCAGCTACCGCTAATTCTCTCGCAGAATTTAAGCAGTCTTTGGCAAGAATCCAATAATCTTATCCTAATATCTAGAAAACGGGTTCCTTTGAGAAACCCGTTTTCTGTAAATTTTTGTTATATCCCCCTTGAAAGATTGGGGATTGTTGAGCTAAAAATGTTAGCAATAAACCTTTACAGTTAATATCATGACTTCTTCTCTTTTGCCGATTCTTCCTGCTATTTACGATGTTTTGTTTAATTTCGCTGAATCTGATGGTTTTTGGGCGAATTTAGAAACCGCTTTTGGCACAAGTTATGATGTGGTTAAGGCGACAGAAATACAACAGCAGTGGCAAAGCCGAAATTTTAGTCAACTTCCTGAGATTGAGGTTGTCAACAGCAGTGTTTTAGGTAGTGCAAATGGCGCTTATGGGATTAGCACCAATAAGATATATCTATCTGAAAGCTTTTTTGCTTCTGCTAGTTTAGATGCTTTGGTTACGGTGATTTTAGAAGAAATTGGGCATTATGTGGATGCTCAAATTAATAGGGTGGATACGGTGGGGGATGAGGGAGAATTATTTTCTCATCTGGTGAGAGGGGTTAATTTAACTGAGGCTGAGTTAACTTATATTCAAGCAGAAGATGATCGTGCTGTTATTGATTTAGAGGGACAATTTATAGGGGTTGAACAAACAGCACCAATTACTTTAATCGTTAATACTACTATAGATGAGAATGATGGAAGTGCCACTATTGGGAGTGGTTTATCTTTGCGGGATGCTGTTACAATTGCTAATAAAAGTCCTAATACTCCCTATATTATTAAGCTGAAATCAGGAACGACTTATGCTTTAACTTATGTTAATAATACGACAACAGGCGATCGCAGTTTGAATACGAATGGTACGATTACCATTGAAACTGATGGAACAGCACTAGCTTCTATTGTTAATAATGCTAGTCCTATCTCTGGAC
The DNA here is from genome assembly GCF_014698375.1 of Microcystis flos-aquae FACHB-1344. NCBI lineage: Bacteria > Bacillati > Cyanobacteriota > Cyanophyceae > Chroococcales > Microcystaceae > Microcystis > Microcystis flos-aquae. Next base: position 4,311 of record NZ_JACJSW010000053.1, read on the forward strand.
AAAATGATAATAATTCTATTATATACAACTCTAGTAAACTTGGAGTTACATTAAATAATCTCTATATCAGCAACAAAGCAGGAAGAGGGATTTACAACAGTGGAAAATTAACATTAACCAACAATACAATATCTGGTAATACGGGAGGGGGAATTGAAAACAATGGAACATTAACATTAACCAACAATACAATATCTGGTAATACGGCTGGTTATGGAGGGGGAATTTTTAGCGTTAGCGGGGGAACATTAACATTAACCAACAATACAATAACTGGTAATACGGCTGGTTATGGAGGGGGAATTTTTAGCGGGGGAACATTAACATTAACTAACAATAAAATAACTGGTAATAAGGCTACTTATACGGGAGGGGGAATTTACACTTCGTCATTTGGAGAATCAACATCAACATTATTAACCAACAATACAATAACTGGTAATACAGCTGATAGTGGAGGGGGAATTTACATTTCGTGGGGGGCAACATCAACCAGAATAATCAACAAAAATACAATAACTGATAATACGGCTAAACGAGGAGGGGGAATTTACGCCAATGCCAGTGGGGTGGCATTAACATTAGAAAATAATGCAATAACTGGTAATACAGCTGATAGTGGAGGGGGAATTTATAAACAGAGTGGAACATTATCTTCAATCAACAACACAATAGTTGGTAATACGGCTAATGATAAAGGAGGGGGAATTTACAATGACCATCCAAGTCCGTATTTAACATTAGATGGCTTATATTTGAATAATAATATTATTACTGGCAATAGTGCCGATTACGGTGGTGGTGTTTTCAATAGAAGTATCAATCCGTATGGGGATAATAAATGGTATACAAATAGTATTATTAGTGGAAATACTGCGAACAAAGTTTGGTATTTAGGCCCCAACGTCACATCTAGTTATTATCCTTGGTATTCCAAAGATCATCGACATCCAGATATATTTACTGAGGGGAGTGTTTTTGGACTCCCACCCACTCCTAATCCTCCACCTAAACCAACGATATCAGTCAGTAATGCGCGGTTTGATGCTCCCGCAGGGAAGGTTATTTTCGAGGTTAAACTATCCTCAACCTATGATAAACCCATAACCGTTGATTACTATACCCTTGATGGAAGTGCCAATTCAATAGACCCTAACCAATTAAAAGATTTTAACAATGTTGTCAAACAAACCCTCTCCTTCTTCCCAGGACAAACCAGTAAACAAATAGAAATTACTGTTTTAGGAAGTGCGCCTCCTACCGACCAAACCTTTGAGATTTTTGCTAGAGACACCGCTTATCGTAATTGGACAGATACGGACAAAGGCAAAGAAGTAGATAAGATCTATGACTATAGTGACCTGGGTTACGAAGGCTATCGTATCAATAAAGTTTTCAAAGATTCTACCACAGGATTTGATGCTTTTGGTTTAACTTCTGATGAAAAATTCTTTCTGGTTTTAGCCAATCCCCTTAATGCCAATGAATTTACATCCAATAGCAATAACTTACTGCAAGATATTGCCAACACTTCAGGCGGTAACAATACCGCCGCCTATACTGCTGGACAGAATCTAATCAACCAACTCACCAGCACCAAGCAATCCTATACCTTCACTGATGGCACAATTTATGACCTTGCTAAACCTCCTGTTTTAGCCATTCGGGGTACTGAATTCTCATCTGGTAAAGATTTATTAAGTGATACTGAAACCGAAGGAGTTGGCTATAATCAATTTAATAACAATAAAGCCGCAATCAATCAATGGCTTTCAGAAGTATCTAATCCCGTAAGCGGATTGACTCTAAAACCTCATATTACAGGACATAGTTTAGGCGGTGCATTAAGTCAGTGGGTAGGGGGTAGTTATACAGGACAACTCGGAAAGATTGTTACTTTCAATAGTCCGGGTATTTCCCAACAACCCGGCATTAATTTCAACGCTACTAATAACTTAGGTGTCACTCATTACATAACTTCGGCTGATTTGGTTAGCATTGCAGGTTCAAAATATCTGAGTGGAGTCTGGAACTTAGAAAAATATTCAAAACTAACATCTGCAATTACTTTTGAAAAACATTCAGTTCCCGTCTTAAATCAAACTATTACAAGAACTAATTTGTCAAAGCCGACAGATTTAACTCGGAAAGTTGCCAACGGAAATACTAATGATTTAAGTAGTTACTGGTTTACATATTTGCCTGATGCTGATTATTTTGCTCTTCAAGCAGCCGTTACTCTAATAAGTCCAATTCTGGGTGCAGCTTTAACTTATCGTGGAACCGTTGAACTGAATCGAAAAGCAATTGGAAGTGCCATTGATGGTCTTGGAACTATATCCGATGCAGTAACATCCGCTTACAACGCAGCTAAATCTTGGACTTCAGATGCGTGGAATGCGATTATTGGACAGTCTGACAAGAAACTTGGTTTATCTCCATCAACTGCAAATCAAAGCAATTCAACGCTAAAGCTTGCATCATCTTTTCTGGACACAAATAGCTATGAAATAGCAACAACAGCTACAGCATCACAGACAATTGATAACTTTTGGGATGCCATACCTGACTGGGGAGATAACGCTTGGCAAGCTACAACTAAATGGTCAGGAGATGCTTGGAAAAGTATTGATGAATGGACACCCCAAACTTGGCAAGCAACAACAACCTGGACAGCAGCCGATTGGGATAAACCATTCTTTACTATCTCAAATCCGACAATTGTAGAAAACAATTCAGGAACAAATAACCTGATATTTAAAGTTATATTGTCAACCACAAGTACCCAAACAATTACCGTAAATTATGCCACTGCTAATAACACAGCAACAGCAGGAAGCGACTATACAGCCAAAACAGGTACTATCACCTTTACACCGGGACAAATCAGCCAAGATATTATTATTTCCGTCAATGGTGATACTGCAATTGAACCGGATGAGACTTTCTTGATTAACCTTTCTAATCCTAGCAATGCGCTGATTACAGATAATCAAGGATTAGGAACAATTACCAATGATGATGTCACCCTTCCTAATATCACTCTTGCGGTTTCTCCCGCAAGCGTAACTGAAGATGGGACAACAAATCTGGTTTATACCTTCACTCGTACCGGTTCCACCACTAATCCTTTAACCGTCAATTACACCCTCGGAGGGACAGCTACTCTCAATACCGACTACACTCGTACAGGGACTACCAATACAGTCACCTTTGCTGCTAATTCATCCACTGCTACCGTAACAGTTGACCCCACTGCTGATACTACAGTAGAAAGTGATGAAACTGTCACCTTAACCCTCGCTGCGGGGACAGGTTATAAAGTAGGTACAACCACCCCAGTGACGGGAACCATTAAGAATGATGATGTCACCCTTCCCAGTATCACTCTTGCGATTTCTCCCAGTAGTGTGACTGAAGATGGGACAACCAACTTGGTTTACACTTTTACCCGTAGCGGTTCCACAACTAATGCTTTAACAGTCAATTACACCCTCGGAGGGACAGCTACCCTCAATACCGACTACACTCGTACCGGGACTACCAATACAGTCACCTTCGCTGCTAATTCATCCACTGCTACTATAACTGTTGACCCCACTGCTGATACCACAGTTGAACCCGATGAGACTGTTATTTTAACCCTCGCGACCGGGACAGGTTATACAATTGGGACAACTACCGCAGTTACCGGAACAATTAATAATGATGATACCAATGTCACTCTTGCGGTTTCTCCTAGTAGTGTTACTGAAGACGGGACAAGTAATCTGGTTTATACCTTCACCCGTACTGGTGTAACAACTAACGCTTTAACCGTCAATTACACCCTCGGAGGGACAGCTACTCTTAATACCGATTACACTCGTACAGGGACTACCAATACAGTCACCTTTGCTGCTAATTCATCCACTGCTACCGTAACAGTTGACCCCACTGCGGATACCATAGTTGAACCGGATGAGACTGTTATTTTAACCCTCGCTGCGGGGACCGGTTATACAATAGGTACGGCCACCGCAGTGACGGGGACAATTACTAATGACGATTTCTCCAAACTCTCCATCAATAATATCACCGTGGTCGAAGGTCAAAATAGTAATGCTATCCTCACCGTCACAGTTGATAACCCCAATCCACAACAAATTAGCGTCAATTATACTACTGCACCCGTTAACGCTACCGCCAATGTAGATTACACTAGCAAGACCGGAACTATCACCATTGCACCTAATACTTCCACTGCTACTATTAGCATTCCCATCCTCAATGATAACCTTAATGAGGCAAACGAAACTTTTGCCATTAACCTCAGTAATCCCGTCAATGCAACTCTTAGCAATAATCAAGGAATTGTCACCATTAGCGATACCTTAACCGCTAATGTCACCACTACCCTACCCGCTAATGTGGAAAATCTGACCTTAAACGGAACCGCAAATATTAACGGAACTGGTAACGCTGCTAATAACATCCTGACAGGTAATAGCGGTAATAATACTCTCAATGGTGGTGCGGGAATTGATACCCTAATCGGTGGTTTAGGGAATGATACTTATCAAGTTGATACTACTACCGATACGATTACGGAAAATGCCAACCAAGGTACAGATACTGTTCAATCTTCTGTAACTTATACCCTGGGAAATAACCTAGAAAACCTCACCTTAACGGGAACCGCAAATATTAACGGAACTGGTAACACCTTAAATAACATTATCACCGGTAATAGTGGTAATAATACCCTCAATGGTAGTGATGGGAATGATACCTTGATTGGTGGTACTGGTAATGATACCATAACGGGAGGCACAGGTAGCGATCGCTTCACCTTCAACAACCGCAATGAAGGGATTGACACAATTACTGATTTTCTCTCCAGTCAGGGGGATAAAATTACTGTCTCTGCTGCGGGTTTTGGCGGTGGTTTAGCCGCAGGAGTTGCGATTACAACCGCTCAATTTGTGTTAGGAACAACTGCATTAAATGCCAGCAATCGCTTTATTTATAATACAATCACTGGAGGATTATTCTTTGATGGGGACGGGACAGGTACACTAGCAGCTATTCAAATTGCAACTCTTAGTTCTAAACCCACTCTTACCGCCTCTGATATACTTGTATTAGTTTAATCTTAATACAGCTTGTAGGGTGCGTTAGACGGCCAAAAATTGCTGCTTTGACTGGAAGGTGACAATCCGTCGTAACGCACCACCTATCATCGACTGTGATTGTGTGATGGACTATGATTGAAGTAACGCACCACCTATCATCGACTGTGATTGTGTGATGGACTATGATTGAAGTAACGCACCACCTATTATCAACTAAGTAGCTGGTTACAATTAAAGATAAAATACAAAGAATCAGAAGCCTGTCCCACTATCTAAGTGGGTAGAATTAAATATAAGATGAACGTAGGTTGGTTTGAAACATGAAACCCAACGCCTGCTCATGTTAAGCTTTTCACGACTACTTATAGTTAATCATGTATTTCTGGCAATTTCGTGTTTATCAGCGTCCTTTGCTGCGTCCCCTACAAACCCATCACGGACTCTGGCAAATTAGGGAAGGAATTATTATTCGCTTAGAAGCGGAAGATGGACGTATAGGATGGGGAGAAATTGCTCCTTTACCTGAATTTGGTTCAGAAACATTATCGGCAGCAATATTATTCTGTCAAAGTCTCGAAAATCCCCTATCAATAAATTCAATTTTTTCTATTCCCGAACAATTTCCTGCTTGTCAATTTGCCTTTGAATCAGCTTTAGAAGATTTAAGTATCGAGAATAAATCAAGAGAATTAGAACCGAAAAAGTATAGTTATTTATTACCCACTGGTGCGGCAGTATTTCCCTGTCTGGATGATATTTTAGCCGCTAATCAAACTAATACTTATAAATGGAAAATTGCGGTCAATTCTCTCAAGCAAGAGTTAACCTTATTTGAAAAATTAATTGAACGATTACCCAGGAACATTAAATTGCGTTTAGATGCCAATGGGGGATTAAGTATTGCTGAGAGTAGAATCTGGTTAAAAATTGCCGATGAATCTAAAATAATTGAATTTATCGAACAACCTTTACCCCCATCTCAATGGTTAGAAATGTTGCAATTAAGTCAAGATTTTACCACGGAGATTGCCTTAGATGAATCCGTAGCCAATCTTCGACAAATAGAGGAATGTTATCAACGGGGATGGCGAGGAATTTTTGTGATTAAACCTGCTATTACTGGTTCAATACAAGGGTTAAGAAATCTAAGGGAAAAATATCCCTTAGATTTAGTATTTTCCTCTGTTTTAGAAACTAATATCGGCAGAAAATCCGCTTTACGTCTAGCACAAGAATACCCCAAAAAGGAGCGAGCTTTAGGTTTTGGTGTGCAACAATGGTTTAATAATAGTGAACCCGATTGGTTGGAAAAACTGTGGACGACATCAGCAAACAATTAGCATATCTCAGTCAAAAAGATTGGTTATATGGATACAATAGCCAGAAATTTTATCAATTATATCAGTCCTATGCTCGGCAATTTATTGCCGCAGATAATCCTCGATTAACTATACTGCTTGCTGAAGGCAATCCCCTTAAATTCTTAGCGATATTCTTGGCTGCCGTCAGGTCAAAAAGTTGCCTATTTTTAGCTAATCCCGACTGGAAAACTAACGAATGGCAACAGGTTTTCTCTCTGGTGCAACCCGATGATATTTTTGGCGAAAATATCAAAGTTTTTAACCATAATTCTCCTCCTGTCAATCCTTTGACTAATTCTCTGATGATACCCACGGGAGGAACCTCGGGAAAAATTCGCTTTGCTATCCACAACTGGTTAACTTTAAATGCTTCTGTCAAAGGTTTCTCTGAATATTTTCAAGTCAAGCAGGTTAACTCTTTTTGCCTACTGCCCTTATATCATGTTAGTGGTTTAATGCAGTTTCTCAGAAGTTTTTTAACTGGGGGAAATTTTGCTGTTATTCCTTACCATAAAATCAAACAAAAGCGTGTCAATAATCTCAATCTTCAAGATTATTTTATCTCCTTAGTCCCCACTCAATTACAATTCTTTCTAGAAAATGATCCTCGATGGTTAGCCAATTTTAAAACAGTTTTCCTAGGAGGTTCCCCTGCATGGCCATCTTTACTAGAAAAAGCTAGAGAATATAATATTTGCCTATCTCCCACCTATGGAATGACAGAAACTGCCTCACAAATTGTCACCCTTAAACCAGAAGATTTTCGACGAGGAAATAATAGTAGTGGACAGCTATTACCCCATGCTCAGATAAAAATTAATCCCGATAACCAGAAAATTATTATTGAAGCTAAATCTTTATTTTTAGGTTATTATCCCCATCTTAATCAAGCAAGCTACTTCGAGACCGATGACTTAGGTTATTTGGATAAAAGTGGTTATTTATATATCATTGGTCGCGATAGTCAAAAAATAATTACCGGAGGAGAAAATGTTTATCCTTTTGAGGTAGAAAATGCCATTAGACAAACTGATTTAGTTAAAGATGTGGTGGTTTTAGGATTGCCAGATTCTCGATGGGGACAGGTAATTGTGGCTTTTTATGTACCCGTTAACTCTCAGATAGGCCAGGCAAGTATTCAATCCCTGATTAAGGATAAATTAGTCAATTATAAACTGCCGAAACATTGGATAAAATTACCAGAGATACCAAAAAGTCCCCAGGGGAAGATTAATCGAACCAATTTAATTAAATTAGCTGAAACTTTTTTGACACCGAGTCAAACCCCAGACGATAATTATAGCTGATCTAAACAGATACTCTAAGGAGAATCTTCAGGATAGTCGATAAATACCCGCTCTCCAACCTTAACCCCATTAAGAACCTGAGTTTTATCGCCGATGACTGGGCCAAGAGTCACCGGACGGAATTTAGGTTTATTCTCCTGGTTAGGAACTAATACCCCAGTCTTGCCATTTTGAGTTAAAACAGCGACATTTGGTACGACTAAAGCCTGAGGAATTGAGGACCCTAAAAGAGTCAGTCTCACATTCATTCCCGACAGGAGTTTTTCCTGTCCCGTTTCAATTGCTATCTGTACCTGAAAAGAGGTGACATTGTTAGTCCTGACTGCTTCTGGGGCAATCAAGCGGACTCTCCCTTGAAAGACTTTTTGCGGATAGGCATCAGTACGAATTTGCACCATTTGTCCGACTTTTATTTTACTAATATCTACTTCTGAAAGTTCGGCGAGAATCTCCAATCCCGTGGCTAAAGCAACAATTGAAGTAGAAGTAGCAGAAGCACTACTAGAAGCGGAAGTAGTTGGGGTGACAAAAGCACCGATGCTGGCATAGCGTTGAGTAATCAAGCCGGAAAAGGGAGCCACAACCACGCTATCTTGCATTTGGGATTGAACCCGCAAAACTTGAGCTTTGGCTACGGCGACTTCTGCCCTTGCTTGGGCAATTTCTTGGGGGCGGCTGCCATTTTCCAATTCTGTTAGTGCGGATTTAGCTTCAGCAACTTCGGCACGCGCCTGGGCAATTTCTTGGGGGCGGCTGCCATTTTTCAGTTTAGCTAATTGGTTCATTGCTTCTTGGCTATTAGCGGCAGCACTCTCAGCATCGGCAGTGGCTTCATCTAGTTTATCTTCAGCGATCGCTCCATCGGCTAAAAGCTGTCGGTTCCTCTCCAGTCTAGCGACGGCGAGTCTTTCTTTGGCTTGGACTGCTTCTAGTTGAGCTTGAGCTTGGGCAATGTCTTCAAGGCGACTGCCCGCCAGTAATTGAGCGAGACGGGCTTCGGTTTGGCTCAAACGGGCAAGACCTTGGGCGATGTCTTCAGGGCGGCTGCCCGCCAGCAATTCAGCGAGACGGGCTTCTTGGCGACTGAGGTTAGCCTGCGCTTCTATTAGTTGGGTGCGAATTTCTGTATCTTCCATGCGGGCGATAACTTGCCCTTCCTTGACCCGATCTCCTTTTTCCACGAGAAGTTCTGTCAAGCGCCCGGAAGTTTTGGGACTAATATTGACGCTTTCAATCGGTCTAACTGTGCCGCTGGCTTGAATTTCTAAGGTAAGGTTCTCTTGTTTGACGGCAACCGTGAGGTGATTGATGTCTGTGGGAGCAGCGGGACGGCGCGATGTTAGGTAAACTGTAGCAGTGCTGCCGATGATGCCGACGGTGAGGATTCCCATCGTCCAGGTACGGGGGAGCTTGAGGGTAATTTTGGGGATCACTGGAACTTGCATAGTTAGGTTTTATATACTCCGCAAGGCGACAATTGGGTCTAGTCGGGCTGCCTGTCGGGCAGGGGCGACTCCGAAAAATAGTCCGATACTTCCCGACACACCTAAAGTTAAAGCAATCACTAGAGGAGAAATGCTGGCTTTGAGGGGAGTAAAACTAGCAACGAGGATATTGCCGCCGACTCCCACAAAAGCCCCGATTGACCCCCCAAGTACCGAAAGGATAACTGCTTCAATAAGAAACTGCATGAGAATCTGGCGGCCAGATGCTCCTACTGCTTTTCGTAGTCCAATTTCTGAAGTGCGCTCACTTACAGAAATCAGCATAATATTCATGATACCAATGCCGCCGACGAAAAGAGAGATACTGGCGATCGCTACTAAGAATAAAGTCAGGGCGCTGGCAATCCGGTCGGCAGTTGCTGACAAATCTTTTTGAGTTTGTATGCTAAAGTCAGATGCCTGATGGCGCTGTCGCAGTAGATTTCTTACTTGAAATAGGGCGGCTTCTACTCTGGTTTTATCTCGTGCTGAAAAGGAAATAAAGGATAGTTCTATACCAGCAGAAGAGGTTCTTCCAGTCAGGCGATTGGCCATTGTGGTAACTGGTATCATGGCAACATCATCTAAATTGGTTCCTAATACTGAACCTTTCGGTTTCATCACTCCAATAACGCGAAAATCAATATTTCTAATCCGCACGTATTGATTTAGAGGATTTTCTTGGTTAAATAATTTTGTTGCCAATTCTGGTCCTAAAGTCACGACTAAATTATTGCTTTCAATATCTGATTCATTCAAAAATCGCCCCTTAGCTACATCAAAATTTCGCACCGAGAGATATTCTGGTGTGGTGCCAATAGCACGAGTCTCAAAGGTTTTACTGCCGTAATTTGCAACTTCGGTCGATTGAATTTCAGGAGCAACTTCTGACACGGCCGGCACTTGAGTGGCAATCGCTCTAGCATCTTCTAATACTAAACTTCTCGGTTTTTGATAAGTAGTCCCCCAACCATCGCTGACATCAGGGACGACAAATAAAACATTAGTTCCCAAGGATTGAAACTGCTGGGCTGCTAAATTTTGTGTTCCCTGACCAATTCCGAATAAGGTGATGACGGAAGCATTACCCACAATAATTCCTAGCATAGTCAGACTACTACGCAGTTTATTTTTGAGGAGATTTTGACTGGCAATTTGCCAATAATCAAAAATTTTCATTAGTTCCCTCCTGATTGAGTTTGACGGCGTAATTTTAGATTAATTAGGGCTTGAATTAAACGCCATACCATCAAGCCAAAAATGGCGATTAGAAAAGTTGAAGTAGCAAAAGCTTTTAATTCTTCTAAACTCAAAATAGGAGGCCAATGCCAAAGCTTAGAAGTAATTGAAACTACTGCTTGGGGATACTTGACTGATTCTTGCCAGAAGAGAGGAAAAATGAACCAAAGAAAATATCCCCAAATAGCAAAACTCAGGAAAGTATATAAGGTTAAAATTATCAAAATTATGGGAGGCCAAGGTAAAGGTTTTACTGGACGTTTCCTGAATTTATTGAAGAAATAATTAGAAATGCGTAAGGGTTGCGCCGCTAAATTTGTCACCCCCAAAGCATCAGCAAGGAACCAATAGCCATCAAACTTAAAGACTGGATTGAGGGTAAATAGACAACTGCCCACAATCATCAAGAGAGCGAGTTTAAAGGCGAGCAAATCAGTAAATTTATAGATTATAACATAAACAGCAGCAACTACCAATTGGAAAAATACGCCGCCGATATCGACAATTACCCTTTGCCAACGCTTGAGTCGCCAAGCGGCACTAACATCACTATAAAAAGCTGGCCAAATCAGATAGAAAGTAAACCCAATATCACTGGGTTCACTACCATAACGGCTACAGGCACTCGCGTGACCTAATTCATGAATTATTAGGGAAAATAGAAATAGTAAATAGCCCCAGAAAAAGCCATCTGGTGTAACTTCTAGCTTAAAATCATTATGGGGAGCAATAGCAACGGCTAGTGCCATGAAACCTAGCAAAAAATAGACAATAATTTTAGAAAAGGCAAAAGAAAGAGAAGCTGCGATGGGACGAACCCAACTTTTCGGCAGTAGGGGAAATCGGAAGAAAAATTCTGACTGCTTTGACTTAGGATTGCGCTCAATTTCATTAATTTGTCCTAATACTTTATGATAAGCTGCTTCAACTTGAGCAGGTGATACCTGCTGTCCTTTTTTATTCAGATCTTCAGCCACTGACTCGAAGGAAACCCCCAAGCTGTGCTGTTCCAAAAGGTAATAGGAAGTAGATGACAGTCTAATATAGGTGGGATTTGTTCCCACTGCTAATAGATAAACTTGACGACCTTCAGATGTATCAACTATCAGTCGTTCTTGAATTCCCTGGATGTCTGGTAATCTGTTCATATTGCTTCAAGTTTTTGCAACCTACTAACTGAAAAAATACGAGATCCACGGCAATCGCCGTGACAGTGTAAATGATTTCTGTACTGGGACTAAGGTCTTGAGGAACTAGCAAAATATCAGTGAACAACAAATTCTGTAAGCCATGGCTGAGAATTGCTGGATAAACACTGTTAGTTCTCATGCGAATTGCACACCAAGCCAAGCCATCGGCAATGAAAAGAGGAATCCAACTCGGCTGTCCTAAAGACAAGTGTAACAGGCCAAATAAAAAAGAACTGATAGCAGCCGCTACTACTGGTCGAGAAATTTCTTTTAAGGTTCCACTATAAAGTAACCCGCGAAAGTGAATTTCTTCAGTTGCCCCATTGATGAATAGGAAAAACAATAAATCTGGAATTAGTATTTCCCACTTGGGCAAGCTAACACGGTAAGGCAAAAAGATAACCCAAGTTAGAGAACGCAATGCTAAAAAAGAGAAGGCCCAAAGGAAGGAAGACAGTTGGGGAATGCCACCTAGACCACAATCCTTAAAACTATACCAGCGATAAATTAGATATAAGCTGACTAATAACTGCCCTCCATAGATTAGTAAGGATAAAATTTGGTTATCTGCCTGCAATAAGTAAGCAGGCAATGCTAAAATAGCACTGCCGAAGAGAGGAAAGAAGAACAGGGCAGTGATTCGCCCAACTTTCTTGATACTATCCGCTTTTATTGCCTTGAGTATTGCCATTTTTCTCTTATTCCCTTATGAAGTAATCTGTCTGCTCAGTTGATGCCAAGCATTGGCCGCTTTCATCACGAAGGTGCTAGTTATGGTACGGCTGCCATAGGAAAGAATTTGATAGACTTGACCAGAAGCGCGCCCCAATTCCATGCAAATAAATTGACAATTTTCCCAAGCTTTATCTGGCTGCCGACAACTTTGCAGAAATGACAAAGCTGGAGTAGCTAAATTGTTATTCTCCTCACCTCCCCCCAGCTTGGCGACAGCCGCCAATCCTAACAAAGATAGGGCTGTACTAAGGGAATCACTGTCCTCTGTCAGTCCCCAACCTCCATCAGAATGTTGCTGAGTTTTCAAAAAGTTCGAGGCGCGGGAAATCGCCGGTGAATCCGGTTTAGTAGCGGCTAACAGTCTCAAGCAGACGTAAGTGCCATAATAGGGACCGTGATACCAACTGCTTAACCAACTACCGTCAGCCTGTTGTTGAGATTCTAAATAGGTAATTCCCTGTTTAATTTGATCAGAAAAACGTTGTGAATCGTACAACCAAAGAGCATAGATTAAATTAGCAATTACATCGGTATCGGGTCCAGTTCCCCACGCCTCTTTTGCCCACTTAGCTTGGTTTTCTTGTTCTGAAGTCCGCTGATTTTTGGGGATAATCCAGGTTTCAAAACTACCATCAGGATAGGCACAATCTTCTAAAAGAAATTTCAAAGGAGTTTCGCAGAATTTTACAATTTCTGCGCCATGACCCAAACGTAATAAAACCTGCATTATCTGTGCTAAATCATCGGCATCGGGTGACAATTCTGGCAAGTCAGGAAAATAACTCCACCCCCCAATTCCTGTTGTTCGCTGACAGTTCAGGAGATAGTTTACTTCTTCTTTTAGTAACGGCTGGAGTAACCCGCCTAACTGTTCATCGACATCACATAAAGCATCAGCAATTAATGCTCTTTGAAACACATCTCCATACTGATACTCTTGAGAAGAACTAAATCCTTGCTCCTGGGCAAATACCATGATGTGTCTAGCTTCCCCAAAGCCCAACTGCCACTGTTTGATGATAAAGTTTAATCCATCCCATGACAGTTGTTGCCATTCACTTGCAGCCGCAGGCGGGGTTAAAGTAAATTTAGGCTGTTTTTTAGCACGTTCTAGGTTTTTCTGGACGATGCCAGCTATATCTTCAATTAATGTCTGACATTTGTGCCGTAGTTTTGAGGTCACATTCCACCAGAGTAGTTCTGGCAATTCTTTTTTTAATATTTCTGCCTGATCAAGATATTTTAAGGCAAGTTCTAAGACATAATTAGCGTGTCCTTGATAATAAATTTTATGATTTAATTTTTTTCGTAATTCTTCTAATTCTTCCTGGCTGTATTGGTGCGGTGATTTATCTATTAGGCGAGACAGCAATAAAGAGGGAATTCCAGTTTGTAAATCTTCTTTCCAGTCGCGGAGATCATCGAGCATTTGGTTCGCCACATAAAAATTACTAATTGATTCCTCTAGTTGAGTTAAATATTTGTCCTCCTGAGCCAATTCTACTAAGCCAGCGATCGCCGTTTTAGCGACTCCAGTTCTATCCCTAATACTTTGAATGGCAACTGATTCTGTATATTCACTCCAAGGACGTTTTCCTGAAATAAAATCATTTTCCTCAAGGCAAGCTTGAGTGTATTGAGATAAATAACCTCGAAACCTTTGCCAGAAAGTTGTATTAGGCGGAAATATTTGATAGAGTAGATGATAAGATTCAAATTGTTTTGCCTGAATCCCTAGTAAACTAGCGACGTTAAATTCAATATATTGCCGATCTATTAATTTGTCAGACAAGACGAGCGAATTGGCAAAAATCTGCCCGGCTAGAGCTAATATTCTCATCTCATCAGCCGGCAAAGAATCCGAAGAGAAGGCTTCTCTGAAAAGATAGATGAAATAATCGCAAATTGTTTGCAGATTGAGATTGTCTTCTAAGTCTTTAAGTATAAGTTGATTTGTCCACAGATCTCGTAACTGAGATCGATGTTTTGCTATCTCTTCATTTTCTGGATTAATTATTGAAAGCCAATCTTGTTTAATCATATATTAAATTCCTTAAATGACATGATTTGAGAGAAAGAATAGCCTATTAAGCGCAATGACTCTATCTGCCAAAAGTGCCTTTTTTGTGCTTTTCAAAGCTGGCTTAATAGACTATTGTAAAAAACAAGAAATCAATGAGGTTGAGCCAATCAGCTTTACTCAGTTGCAACTGGATTATTTCTCCTTAGGCGGAGGCAGTTCATTGTCAAAAATACCACAAATCCAGACAGCTTCAGTTGCCACCGCTAACTCAAGGCGTTTTTCCAGTTCTTCAACATCAATTTCATCAAGATTCAAGTTCTCGATTTCAGGTTGAATCTTTTTAGTTTCTTCATCCATAATGGTATTCTCCTTTTAGTTGGATTAAGTTCCCTTGAACAATTGGGTTGAGAAAGATAACTCTCCCCAGGCACAGCTTGACAGATAAAGACCGTTTATACAGGACACAAAAGCTCCTGTCTTTCTTCTACTTCCGTACCGGCCACATAATCTAAATATGCTTCAGCTACACTGGCTCGAAAGCGATGGGCAAAACCATCACAATAATTGGTATAGAATTTGCCCTTATTACTCATGGCGACAGCAGCACACCCACCTCCGCAAGAAAAAGAATAGCGACACTTGCGACAAACTGGGTTAGAAACAATCGTGCGATTTCGCCAGGTTTGATTTAATTCTTCATTTAAGATAACTTGACTGTCTTCTGTTATGTAACCAATGCGAATTTTCGGATCTCCTGTTTTCTCCCAACAAGCATAAATATCCCCAAAAGGATCGAAAACGTACATTTTGTTATGGGCACCGCAGAAACTGGCTTTGAAGGAATTTATCGGCTCTCTATTCTCTGAAAAAATCTCTCTGACCCCCGCCATCAATCCATCATCCGGGCGGTCAATTACCCGCATATTAGGATGTTCTTGGCGCAGGGAGTTTAGTTGCAAATCTAATTCCCAGGAATTTAATGTGGTTTTGACCTCAGTTTTGCTATTAGACGCAGTAACTACGGCAGTATAAGCCTGAAATCCTTTGTATTTATTCCAGCCTCTAGCAACAATTTCATCAGCCAAATCGGGCAGTTTATTAACATTGTTCCTGTCAATATTCATTCGCACCGCCACCCGGACTCCCAAATCTAATGCCCGGGTAATATTCTGGGCAATTTGCTCGTAAGAACCTTTACCATCGGCATAAATTCGCCGCTTATCATGTTCCTGGGGAACGCCATCTAAAGTGATTTGTAGCCAAGAAATTTTGTCTGGAGCCAGTAAATCTTGATAAGCTTCTAACTCTGTTCCATTGGTAATCGCCGAGAAATTTGCCTTACCTGAAGCGAAGGCGCGTTCAAGGATATATTCAATCGTTGAACGGTTTTCTGCCAATAAAGGCTCGCCACCAAAAAGAGTAATATTGCGAGGTAAGTCAGCATCTTCTGCTACACCGTGAGCCGCTTCAATGGCAGGCATAGCGGCAAAAATCCTATCCACTACCTCTGGGGACATTCTTGTTAATAAATGCTTGTAGGCTGGATCTGTCCTCATGTGATCTTGAAAACAATAAGGACAGCGCAGATTACAACTATAGGTAGGCATGAAAACATAAGTCGGCATCAAACGCTTCTGGAAATGATGCAGCTTGGTTGCTAACTTCACGAAGAATGCCTCCTCTTCCTCTGGTGTCATTTTCGTCAAGTATCCCCGCTTTTTCAGCAACTCAATTGTTGCTTCAGCGGGAGGTGTGATTTCCCCATTAATAGCCGGTTCAGGAGTCCAATCTCCGTATAGAGGTTTAGGTGGTGCTTTCACTTCCAGGGAACGCAAATAGGTGGCAACCCGTCGAGAAACTTTGTTATAAGCTCCCGTGTAACCATGGACTAGCAGCATTTCGTCGGTACTGCTAGGTAAGTCAACATAGATCGTGTAACTGCTTGTTCTTAGCATGGTAAGTCAAAGTATAATATGTTGATAGGTTATTAATGTAAGCGAGGAGGCAACGGAAAAATGGGGGCTTCAACCACGTTATTGGGCTGAGTTAGCCTCAGATCATTTTTGAAAAGTAATGACAACCTAGTTGATTATTCCAAAGCGCAATTTCTTTCTGAGAGCGGAATTTTCAGATGTTAGTTACGACTGTTAAAAATTAGTATCAGTTGCCTAGTTTTTCTGTTTCTGAGAAGGGTAAGAGGCGATTGGCTTTGCACCCCCCTTTAACCTTGACCATCAATTTAGCATATTTTCTCGGCATTAACTGAAACGTAATATAATTAACTAAAACTTAAGATAATTAACTAAAACTTAAGATGATTAACTAAAACTTAATAAATATTAATAACAAACCTAATGATTAGAACTTTGGCTTTTATCGAATTTGTGTGATAATCAGGGCTTATCATTCCTAGTAGTTTTACTAGGCAAGGTTTTGAAGACTATATTTCTGGAAAATTATCCCTATTCTTCTGCTCTGCACACAGAAACGGGAAAAACCAGAGATAGTTATTTCAAAAATGAATGTTAAGTAGGTGGGTGGAATTAAATATAAGATGAACGTAGGTTGGGCTGAAGCATGAAACCCAACGCCCCGATGGGTTACGCTACCGCTAACCCATCCTACAAATGATTGTGCCTCCCTACTTAAAAGTTGATAGCTATCTTGCTAAAGATTGACCGCTCAGGCAATAATGGGAAGGTTTATCATGCCCATTAAAGAATGCTCAACGCTTTTATTTGGCTACCGATTATAGGGGCGATACTGATTGCCTACACGCCTCTAGAGGCGAAAAAAGTGCGAGGATTAGCTCTAACTCTTGCTGTCGTTCTCTTACTGCTGAATATTCTCCTTGGCTGGCAATTTGACCCTAGTAACCCGCAAATGCAGTTCACGGTTAACCTGCCTTGGATTAATTTCCTCGGTTTCAATTATGCCCTCGGTGTCGATGGCTTATCATTTTCATTACTTTTTCTTAACAGCATCTTGACAATAATTGCTCTTTATGCTAGTGGCACAGAGGTTAACCGACCGAAATTTTACTATTCTCTGCTCTTGTTACTCAATGCCGGAGTAGCGGGGGCCTTTCTAGCGCAGGATTTACTGCTATTCTTCCTATTTTACGAATTAGAAATCGTCCCGCTTTACTTTCTCATTGCCATTTGGGGGGGTCAAAGACGCGGTTACGCGGGCATGAAATTTTTATTATATACGGCAATTTCTGGCTTTTTAGTGCTAATCTCTTTCCTTGGCTTAGTTTGGCTAACTGGTGCTAATAATTTCGCCTATAACCCCCTTTTATCGAACAATTTAGACGTTAAAACCCAATTACTGCTCCTCATCCCCCTTCTGATTGGATTAGCCATCAAAATCCCGATTTTTCCCTTTCATACTTGGCTACCGGATGCCCACGTCGAAGCATCTACCCCCGTTTCTGTGCTTTTAGCGGGAATATTACTCAAATTAGGAACCTATGGACTGCTGCGCTTTGGAGTCGGTTTATTTCTCGATGCTTGGGTAACTCTCGCTCCTTGGTTAGCAACGATAGCAGCTATCAGCGCCCTCTACGGGGCCAGTTGCGCTATTGCCCAAAAGGATATGAAAAAAGTAGTCGCCTATTCTTCCATTTCCCACATGGCCTATATTTTACTAGCGGCGGCGGCCACCACCAGATTAAGCATCACCGCGGCGATTTTGCAGATGATTAGTCACGGTTTAATTTCCGCTTTGTTATTTTTGTTGGTGGGAGTAGTGTATAAAAAAACCGGCAGTCGGGATGTGGATTATCTACGCGGTTTATTAAATCCAGAAAGAGGTTTACCAATCACGGGAATGTTAATGATTTTAGCGGCCATGGCCAGCGCCGGCATCCCCGGAATGGTGGGATTTATCGCCGAATTTTTGGTCTTTCGTGGCAGTTTCCCGATTTTTCCGATACAAACGCTCTTATGTTTGGTCGCTAGTGGTTTAACCGCAGTATATTTTCTCCTGATGATTAATCGGGTTTTCTTTGGTCGTTTAACCCCCGAATTATCGCGCATTCCTCGCAGTACCTGGCCCGAAAGATTTCCCGAAATTGCCTTGGCTTTATTTATTATTGTTTTGGGATTACAACCGAGTTGGATGATTCACTGGACTGAAAACCAAGCATCAGTGTTATTAACTGGCACGGCAATCAGTCAAAGGCAATCATAGAAACCTTTTCCGGAATTTTTCAAACCTAGACCGAAACTAACTTGTGGATAGGAGCCGAAACGTCAAAAATTTTTGGCCTTGCGGAGGGAATTAACCGTTAAAACCACCTGTTCCCCCACCAGTTCAATTTCTTCTAAAGTATTAAAACGACTCAACCCGAAGCGCAGGGAGGCATAAGCGAGAGATTCGGGGCGACCCAAGGCAGTTAAAACGTGGGAGGGGGCGGTATGGCTAGAAGAACAGGCAGAACCAGAGGAAAGAGCCACTATTGGCTGTAATCCTAACAATAACGCCGCACCGTCCACCCCTTCAATACTAATATTCAAATTTCCGGCTAATCTTTGGCTAGGATGACCATTGAGATAAATTCTGTCTAATTGACTGATAATCTCCCATAAACGGGCTTTTAACTGATTTAAGTGGCTGGTATCTTCTTCAATCGCTTTGATGCCCAATTCTACCGCCTTGGCAAAACCGACAATTTGCGGTGTAAATATTGTACCCGATCGCAGTCCTTTTTCCTGGCCTCCCCCTTGAATTTGAGCGGCGAGACGGACTCTGGGGTTCCGGCGCCGGACGTACAGCGCACCGATTCCCTTCGGTCCGTGGACTTTGTGGGCAGTTAAGGACATCAGATCTATATTCATTTCCTCCACATCTAGGGGAATTTTCCCGATTGCTTGGGCCGCATCCGTATGAAAAAGTACCTGATACTGGCGACAAATCGCCCCAATTGCCGCTAAAGGTTGAATCACCCCAATCTCGTTATTAGCAGCCATAATTGACAGCAAAATCGTGTCAGGACGCAAAGATTTTTCTAGTAGTTCCAAGTCAATTAGGCCATCAGCACCGACGGGTAAAATTGTCACCTCAAAACCCAATTTTTCCAGATAATGACAGGGATCTAAAACGGCGCGATGTTCTGTCATCACCGTAACTATATGCCTTCCCTTGGCGAAATAAGCTTCGGCAACCCCTTTGATAGCTAGGTTATTGGCCTCTGTTGCTCCACTGGTAAAAATAATTTCTTCGGGACTACTATTAATAGCAGCGGCGATTGTTTCTCTTGCCTGTTTAACCGCAGCCTCGGCTGTCCAACCATAGACATGATTAATACTACTGGCATTACCAAAGTGTTCGGTAAAATAGGGCAACATCGCCGCCAGAACTTGCGGCTCCATCGGTGTCGTGGCGTGGCAATCTAGATAAATCGGCTTTTGAGACATATTTTTCCCCCGCGGGGGATTTGAGAAGGAGATATCCTCTGTTTTAAGAGAATCTCTGAAAGTGCATTGCTAATCTATGTTAACAAAAAAGTATCGGATAAGTAGGTAGGCACAATTATTTGTAGGATGGGTTAGCGGTAGCGTAACCCATGCGGGCGTTGGGTTTCATGCTTCAACCCAACCTACGTTCATTTTATATTTAATTCCACCCACCCACTCAGCAGTCAACAGCTTACAACTCAGGCCAGAACTTTAAGATTTAATAATGAGAGCGCAATCGCTCTCTGACAGCAGTTACAATTCCCCTATCCCAATGTTGTTCAGTAACCCAACAGGATTAATAACACATATTTTCCCGCTCAATCATGGCTAAAAAATCGAAGGCATTTAGTGAACTGCTCAGGCTGCAGAAAATGTCCCAAGGATCCGAAAAACCCTTGAAAAGCTTTGAGAAGAAATTAAGAGAAAAGTCCTTGCCTTTCAAGGAAATTGTCGTCTCTCCTTCTGGGGAAGTCACAATGTCGGAAGTTCTGGAGGATTTTATCGAGCCTTACCGCGAATCCAATGAAACAAAGGGATCTATGCGAACACTGCTGACCATAGGGATAATCGCTTGGAATCTGGCGTTGTCCCCCGAGTCAAAGCGGCAAGAGATGATAGACCGAGTTTTTAACAAAGACCTTCTTAAAGGAGATAAAAGGCTCAAGGCGGAGATTCAAGAGCTAATCGAGGAGCTAATCGCTAGGAAAAACCGTTATTTCTCGGAAAACAAGCGGATGATTGTGGATTTTGAGTTAAAAGAGCTAGGAAGCGAGTATCATCTCTCGGTTGCCTCCAGCTTGTCGCCCGAATTTTCCGAGTCAGAGTTTGCCTTCAAAGTCGGCGACTCGGTCATCGTCAAACAGGGTGTACTTGACCCAGATTTGGGGACTGACATCGGTGGTTGGCAAGGAAGAATTGTGACAATTGAGCGGCAGAGCAATCTCATCGGCATTGAATGGGATAGCATCACCCTGAAAAACATCCCCAGTTCGGTGATTGACCAGTGTGAAGTGGAAAACTTAGACTGGGCTCAAATGTGCCTCTTCTCAACGGATGTGGAATTAACCCAACCTCGAGATACAGAAGAAGATGTGGCCGCCATCATTGAGCAAATTGAGTCTAACATCGTTGGAGCTATTTAGCAGAAAAGAGAAAGGCGATTCCGGCGGTTGGCCGACGTTGACCATGAGGATGAAATGGCGGCTTTAGACGCTTGGAAAAAAACACTTGATTCATTACCCTATTGACCATCGAGCAGCGATTTGGAGGAGAGAAATTTGAGATGGATGATTCCCAGAAATACGAGGCTGACTGTCAAAAGATAAGAAAAGCCAATCATGAATTACTAACGGATTTTGAGAGTTGGCTAGAATCATCAGGCCTGTCCGAAAAAACCATTAATAATCATGTTTCAAATATAGATTTTTATATCAACGAATATTTACTCTATGAAGATGCCGTAGAAGCCAAAGACGGGGTAGATATGGTCAGTGAATTTTTGGGTTATTGGTTTATCAAAAAGGCACTGTGGGCCAGTCAATCAAGCATCAAGGCTAATGCAGGTAGTCTGAAAAAGTTCTACACTTTCTTACTTGAAAAAGGCCTAATAGATAAAGATGATTTGCAAGAACTTAAAGAAACCATCAAGGAAGAAATGAGTGAATGGCTGGAAACCCTAGAGCAATAAGATGACCCATTGACTGAAGATATGTCGGATGTTTGGTAATCTTAACCAAGTGGCAATCCCCCACCCTCTGGCTGAGAAGCTATAATATCATTGTCAGGACACAACAAGAGTGAAACAATGGAAACATTAGAATTAGAAAGCTGCCAGTCGATTCTTAAAGCTGGTAAAACGACGACAGAAATAGCTTTACAATTGTTTGACGCTCTCGACCCCGTGAGTTTAGACTTTATGCTCGGTCGTTGGCAAGGTTCTGGACTTCAGACAAATCACCCAATGGATGGTTTATTAGAAGCATCTAATTGGTATGGTAAAGAATTTGTCGATACTGAGAATGTCCACCCCCTGTTATTTTTAGATGGTCAGGGAAAAATTTTTAAGGTGGCACCCAATCCCACGGCCATGAACTGGATTTTGAAGCTGCCGATACTCAAAAATAATTCTCTGAAACCTTTGCTGATGCTGACCAACTCCTTGCTAAAAACAGAGACAAGTCAGGCTAGACTGCGAATGATGGAATATCGGGACAAAGTTAGCGCCACGATGATTTATGATTATTTGCCCATCAATGACTCTTTTCGGAAAGTAGATGATAATAACGTGCTGGGAATTATGGATTTTAAAAACTCTCCCCAACCTTTCTTTTTTGTTCTCAAGCGATGTCAAAGATAACTTAATTCTTGAGGTTCGATTTAAACCCTTCATTATTGACGATATAATAAGATTATTGCCGTCCTTTTTCGGCTCGATTATCAATTGCAATGACTCGCCAAATTCACGACCAATTTGCTAAGGAGTATTTAGAGGAATTGTTAGCACCTCTAGGGACGATTAGAAAGAGCAAGAAAGTAAAAAGCGAGGTTCAAGAAATTGATGTCTGGTTTGAACCGGCCAGTTCACCATCAAGGAATAAACTCCCTTTAGGGTTACTCGGAAAAATGGCGGCGACTTCCTGCTTGTTTGAACCTTTCCGCAACTCTCCCTCAGAAATAGAGATTCGCAGTTGTATATCAAAGTTATATGCGGTTCATAATGACCTCTTAAGGAAGGCGAAACGGTCAAACAAAGCTCTAACTGCAGCAGAATTGCCAGTTTTATGGATTCTCACGCCCACCTTTTCAGCTAGAATGATTCAAGGATTCAGGGCTGACAGCGATGAGAGTAATTGGTTGAAAGGGGTTTACTTTTTAGCTGACTTCCTCAAAACAGCCATAGTCGCCATCCATCAATTACCGGTGAATGAAGACACTTTATGGTTGAGGGTTTTAGGAAAAGGAGGAACTCAGAAACGAGCCGTAGAAGAGTTAGTTGAACTTCCCCAACCTAACCCTTTTCGAGAAAATTTACTAGAAATCTTAGCCAACTGGCGCCAGAATTTAGAGTTGAGGGATAATTTAAGTGCAGAGGAACAGGAGGTCATTATGAACTTATCACCAGCTTATCTAAAGCAGCGAAAAGATTGGAAGGAAGAGGGAAAACAAGAAGGGAGACAAGAAGGGAGACAAGAAGGCACCTTAGAAGAACGTTACTCGATGATAGCCAGTCTTCTGGAAGGACGGTTCGGAACTCTAGATTCGGAATTATCCGCTCTGGTGGAACGGATTGCCCAACTTCCCATCTCGGAACGCACCGAGTTAATTCTTTCTCTGGCGAATTTATCCCGCTCCTCACTATTAGAAAGATTGAGAGACAATTAAATTTTCAGTCCGCTTCAGCCTTAAATCCTGATGGTAGAGAGACTCCGCAGGCTGACACGGATTCCTATTATAGTAAAAGGTTAGCAAAAATTTTTGAGTTTGTCAAGTCTTTTGCGAAAAAAAAGCTGAAAAAATTTCAGCCCGATAATTATCTATAATTGTCTCTTAGTTTAGTTTTTAGAGGAGACAATCGCCAATTCTTGCCGCCAAACTAGCAGGGATTTCTCCCAAGCTAGTTACCATTTTTGCGCCAAAAAAGGTCGAGTATTTTTGCCCAAATTATAGGCGATGACAATCTCTTCCCAGAGAGAATGCAAGGAAAGTGGGGAAGAAAATAAAGCTCCCAATAATCCCCCTAAAAGTAGGACAATAGCTAGAGGGCGACGAGTTTGACTTAATTCAAAAGCTTTCAGTTGCAATTCTCCCGTCACATCGACACCAAAACCCGTTACTATATGCCAGATATCGTGAGTTTGCCGTAAGCGAAGCAGCAGATAATCTGTATCGGAATTGACCTGAATAGACCGATAAAAATTAGGATCAAAATTGAGCCTCATCAGGTGAGTAGCATAATGATAACCCAGGGAATCTTCTGGGAGTTTTAGCAGAGTTTCTAAACAGGGACTAGCGGCCAGATATCTTTGGGCAATTATTTGAGCGGTAGCTCGATCCCTTTTAACATATTGCCAAGATAATCGCTGTAACCAACTCTCTTTTAAGCCATCTTCAATATCATATACAGACAGAATGTTACCGGGATTTTGTCAAAGAGAAATTATTCCCTTGGCCACACTGATTAGATTAGTTGTGAATAGCATATAATACTATTAGGGGTCGAGAAGGTCGTCACCGACCTCCCCTCCCATTCAGAACCGTGCATGAGACTTTCACCTCACACGGCTCCTAGTTTGACTGTTCCCTTGTTAAGGATACA
>NZ_JACJSW010000054.1:0-1948 GCF_014698375.1 Microcystis flos-aquae FACHB-1344
TACAGGCTCGCGAATACCGTCGATATCTACGGGAGGAGCGGCGATAAAGGCGATGATGAAGCAGGTGGTGGCGGTGAGCAGGGTGGGGATCATGATGACACCGAACCAACCGATGTATAAACGGTTGTTGGTGCTGGTGATCCACTGACAGAACTGCTCCCACAGGGAAGCGCTCTCGCGCTGTTGTAGAGTGGTGGTCATTGGTTGATGATTCCTATTAAGTTATCGAGGTACGATTGATGATGTCTCTATCTTAAGGAGTTTGTAACGGTTTGTAAAGGGGTTTGACGATATTGTTACTTATGCTATTGATAAGCTGGGGTTATGAAATGGGTCGGATGCAGTCTGGTCTTTTCTGATCTAAGATTAAAGACATGACTCGACAACCTCACGACCAATTTGCCAAACAATACCTAGAAGAATTGCTGTCTCCCCTGGGAAAGGTGGAAGTCAGCAAAGAGGTGGCGGATGAAACCCGTCAGGTGGATGTTTTCTTCTCTCCTCACCCTAATACAGGGGGAAATGCTCAATCTTTGGGTCTTTTAGGGCAAATGGTGACCACAAGCACTTTGCTTGAGCCTTTTCGCAATGCTCCCAATCGAACGGAAATTCGCCACTGTATCTTAAAATTGTTTTCGATTTTCGCTGAACTTCAACGGAAAGGGAAACGGGAAAAAACTGAGTTAAATGAGGATGAATTACCTAAATTATGGATTTTGGCTACTTCTATTAGTTTCCAGATCCTAGAGAGTTTTGATGCTAAGTTAGAACTGGAAAACTGGACAGAAGGGATTTACTTTTTATCTCCTTCTCACCGAACGGCAATTATAGCGATTAATCAGTTACCTATTACCCCAGACACTTTACTGTTAAGATTGTTGGGACGGGGGAAAACCCAAAGCCAAGCGGTGAGAGAGTTGCTTGAGTTGCCTTCCGGCGATTCCTTCCGTCAAAATGTCATGGAATTATTGATTAGTTGGCGTGTGAGTGTTGAAGTTAATAATCTTTTAGAATCAGAAGATAGGGAGGTATTTATGGCTTTATCTCAATCTTATTTAGAGTGGAAAGAGGCGACTAAACGAGAAGGACTTCAACAAGGACTTCAACAAGGACAACGACAAATTATTGAAAATTTAATGCAAGTGAGGTTTGGGGAATTGGATGAGTCTTTAATAAAAGTTATTGATGAGTTGCTCAAGTTATCACCGATGGAGTCTAGTCGCCTTTTGTTAGAGTCTTCACGGGAAGATTTAATCAGACGATTCCTCTCTGAAAACTAAAAATAATTCGACAATCGTAAGCAAGAGTACAAGACCATAACTCTCCTAAATTACACCTTAATTTATGGGTTTTTAAAGACGGTGTAAATGGCTCTTCGTCCAGTTTTCTAAGTAGGGTTTGCGGCAAAAAGTAGGGGCGAAGCATTCGGATAGGAAATCTACGGTTTCAGCGATAGGTTATGCCCGAATGCTTCGCCCCTACAGGACGTAAGGTTTTGAACCACAATTCTCTCAAAATCTTGCACCTGTTATAGTCATTTCAGATAAGTCTGATACACTCTAGACCGACAAAACCCTTGTGAACTCTGGGATTAATATTCTCAATTTTAATTGAAATGACTATACCTTACTGACCGCAGATTCCGCAAAGCTTGCACGACCGAGCGTTGACCCGCATCTTCATCAAGGTAGAGACGGATTTGACTCATTACAATTCACCGGCTCGATATCGGGATTCCCAGTCTTCACAATCGGCTCGGTAAGCATCGATATCGGCCTCTATCTGTTCTTTATTCGCGTGATAATACGCTAGAGCGCTATAAATTTGAGCCAGACTTAAGAGAACTCCATAAAAAAGATGATCCAATAGTCAAGTGGTTTGATAAGGGATTTCCACAAACCACTTTGGCAAATGGGGAAGTCGATTAATCTGTTTTTCCAACTCTGCC
>NZ_JACJSW010000055.1:0-2469 GCF_014698375.1 Microcystis flos-aquae FACHB-1344
TAATCTTACACAGCCCAATGTGCGCCGCAATAGCGACTCTTGTTCGGGTGTTGGGTAAAATCGAAACGAGTAGGCTTTTTCCATGTCTCACATTTTAGCATATATTTCGTAAATGTGCTAATATTTAACAGTAAAGCCGTCGTAGAACGACGGGGTTTCAGACCCAAAATTTTCGATGACTGCTGTTTCCGAGTGTTTTCGTTCTCTCCGTTCCCAGGGGAATTGTGCCTTAATTCCCTTTATTACTGCCGGTGATCCCGATTTGTCCACTACTGCCCAAGCTTTACGCATTTTAGACCGGGCAGGGGCCGATCTGATCGAGTTGGGGGTTCCCTATTCCGATCCTCTTGCGGATGGTCCGGTTATTCAAGCGGCGGCCACGCGCGCTTTAAATCGGGGTGTCAAGTTGGAAGATGTGCTAGAAATCGTCAAAAATGCTCAGGGAGAGGTGAAAGCTCCCATTATTCTCTTTACTTACTATAATCCCATCTATCATCGCGGGATAGATGTCTTTTTAGACCAAATTAAAGCAGCTGGGGTGAGTGGTTTGGTGGTTCCCGATTTACCCCTAGAGGAAGCGGAAAGTCTGCTGCAACCGGCTGCCGCTAAGGGAATTGAGGTGATTTTATTGGTAGCGCCTACCAGTCCCCCGGAACGAATACAAGCGATCGCACTGCAATCTCAAGGTTTTATTTATTTGGTTAGTGTCACGGGAGTGACGGGAATGCGGAACCAAGTGGCCACCAGAGTGGAGGAATTGCTCGATTCTATCCGTTCTGTCACCGATAAACCCGTCGGGGTAGGATTTGGCATTTCTGACCCGACACAGGCGCTACAGGTGAAAAACTGGGGGGCTGACGCGGTAATTGTCGGCAGTGCCATGGTTAAACGTCTGGCCGATAATTCCCCCAGCGATGGGTTAAAATCCCTCGAAGAATTCTGCCGTAGTTTAAAACAGGCGATTCAGTGAGGGGTTAGAGGTTCTTCTAAGGGAATTCCGGCTGCGGGGCGATCGAGGTATAATCTCTCTGGGATTCCCTTTTCTGCTGGTTTTAACGCTCGGTGGTGGCAGTAGGGATTGTTCCCCTAAAAGAGCATTGTACCTTGTTCTACGGGTGGCGCTCACGAATAAAATTGGTGCGTTACGGCCGATTGTTGATTTTAGTTTTTTGTCCAAAGTAGCAGCCGCAAACACGCACCCTACAATCTACAGACTAAAGATTATTTTCGATTACAATGTCGCCATGGAATAACCCGTAAAATAATCATTAGATTGGGTTAAACGACGTGCAACCCAACACAAAATATGAAGAATAATAGGGGGATGATGTTGGGTTTCCGTTGTCAATCCAACCTTGCAAGATAGGCGTACTGCTAGGCAGTGCCTTCGGCATCGCACTCAACCATTTATTTTTAGTAATTCACATCTTCATCAACTAAGCGTTGAAATTTATCAACAAGCTTGTTTTGAAGTTCCATAAAATCGTTGATGTCTTTTTCTAACTTGTCTTGGCGAATTTGACGAAATAGAGGGTTTGATTCATCCTCCATATTTTGATACCTTTCTTTGAGCAGTTTCATAAATCGCTCAAAAATGGCATCTAATTCATAAACTAACTCCTCTTTTTTGTGAAGTAAGAACTTAGCTGTATCGGCGCGACGGGCAGCTTTATCTCTTGTTAAATACTGATTACAAGTTTCTGTTAAAGCTTGCAATTGTGTTTCACGCAAAGTTTCTAAAGCTCGTTTCCGAAATTCGTATTCGGTTTCAACTAATGCCAATTGAGCTTTAACAATCGCTCTTTGAGTTTCACTAGGAAAAAATCGGGCAAGAAAACCCTCTCGTTTTTGTTCACTAAGCTGAATGGCTTCAATCTGAACTTGCTCGGCCCGTCGCATAATGGGCAAGTTAGTATTATGAAAATCATCATTTTTACTTAGGGAATAACGTCTGTCAACCATAATTTAACTCCAGAAATTTGTTTGTCGTAAAAAAATACCATGAACTTGACTCATTTCTTAAGGGCGGGCTTCTTGAAAGCGAGTAGTACATTGTATTCACTCCCCTTTATTCAAAGTTTTGACCATTTTGAGTATGGCTATTATCTTCTTTGGTCTGATTGGTCATATAGCCATTCATTGCGTCCAATGTATGTTGATAGGCTTCCTCAACTTTGTTAACTTTTTGGTGATGTCGAACCTCCTCTTCCACAATAGAAGGAATTGTTTGCTTTTCCATTTGTTTGTGCATTTCCTGCTTAATTTTCTGCTTGTAAACAGTAGGATTAAACTCTTGCCCTAATCGGGAAATTTCTCGACTTAATTGATTGGTATAGACTTTACCCAACTCAGAAATGTTGAATCTCGTAACAAAACTTTACATTTAAGAACATGACAACCCCAGAACGCCATTTTTCAGATTGAATAGACAATTTTCCTAAACCAGTGTACATAGCTGATATGTTGACA
>NZ_JACJSW010000056.1:0-10350 GCF_014698375.1 Microcystis flos-aquae FACHB-1344
ATAATTTTGCTAATAAACATAGCAAAATTATAGATGATTTCCTGACCTAAGATCACATTTTATTCTTTTTTCCACTTCAATCTAAGAATTGAGAAAAAAGCAAAACCCTCCATTATACCATAAAAAAATTATGCAAGAGGTCTATTAACATTCCTCCCAAAAAACCGCCCAACGACTTATTACCTTCAGGGGGATTGGGATCAAGAATACGTTTAACCGATTCAACTTCATCTGCCTGTTGTAGTTCTGTCAGTAATACTTGGGCTTGTTCGTCGCGTTCTTCAGGCTCCAGGTTAGGATCGTTAAAAGCGATCACCAATTTAATCGTAGATTTGTTACTCATAGGAAGTTGAGTTGAAATAATATAGGATAATACTAATCTTACTGAATTATGCAAATTTTACCATATACCATCTGAAATCTAAATAAGTGATCCCATTTTCATACTGCCCCTTGCCGAGTGCCGATTTCTTCACTGATGTTGTGCTGTTGCTGAACATAGAAGATCGATTTTTCAACCTGCTCCAAGAAATCATAACAATTATTGTGTGTTGGGTTTCGTTCCTCAACCCAACCTACTACTACTACAGGCTAATGGCGATAATTCCGCTAGAAAGTATGAGAATGTGTCTGACATTCCTGACAGGGGGTGAGTATTGGTATCATGATTAAAAGTAAGGATATAGATAGGGTTTGCGGCAAAAAGTAGGGGCGAAGCATTCGGATAGAAAATCTACGGTTTCACCGATAGGTTATTGCCCGAATGCTTCGCCCCTACAGGACGCGGGCCGATGAAGACGCAAGGTTTTGAACGACGATTCTCTCAAAATTTGCACCTGTTTCGCTCGTAAAGCCACAAAACTCTTACCTTGCCTACATTTCACATTTATTCAGCAAACCCTAGATATAACTTAATCCATCGCTTTTCTTGATTGAGATTAAACTAATGTTTGTGTTGTTAATCAGTGAGGTAAACTAATGACTACAGTTGAATTAAAACAAGCCAAAAATCAACTTAATGAGTTATGGGAAGCTGGACTTGAAGGTGAAGAAATTATCATCACAGAAAATAATGAACCTGTAGTTAAATTAAGTCCTGTAAAGTTAGCCAAGAAACCACTGCTTCAACCGAGAAGTGCTGCGGGAAAAGTTGTGATAGCCGATGATTTTGATGCCCCTTTAACTGATTTTGAAGATTATCAATAATTATGCTCAAGTTTTTAATAGATACTCATATATTTCTTTGGTATGTCATTAATAATAAACAATTGAGAGACAACCATAAAATTATGATTAATGAAAGAGAAAATCTAGTTTATCTTAGTTAAGGTAGTTTTTGGAAAATGACGATCAAATATAGTCTGGGAAAATTAACTTTTGATTCACCTTTCCGAGAATTGATTGAGTCACAAATTCAGAGCAATGATTGGCAAATTTTGCCCCTTAATTTACTACATTTTGAACGAGTAGCGCAATTGTCTGTTCAGCATTGTAGTAGATATGTAGGGGGTAAGTTCGCTTATATTACCGGCTCTTCTGGTTTCCGTAGCACCGCTAGAACCACTGAGAACAGAGGACATCACTTTTCGGCAATTCCTGTGAAAGGTTGAATAAAACCATCCACACCGACAAAGGAGGTGAGGGGCGACCAGTTTAAAATATCCTCTAAAATTGATTGATAGCCCTGGACATTGGGATGAAGTCCATCTTGCATTAATCTTTCTTGGCACCACAGATCACCCCGGTTCATCCAGAGATCAAATAAATCGAGATAGGGAATATTTTGCTCTAGACAAGCTTGTTTAGTGGTTTCTTTAAAACGATACTGATCGCGATGGTTGAAGTAAAAGCAATCTAAAAAGGGCATTTTCCGCTCATCCACGGGAATCATACCTATAAACAAAACCGGGCAAAGAGAACGGGCCCGGCCGAGTAAATGTTCGATTTGAGTTTGAAAAAGATCGTGATCGGTATAAGTACGACCATCGGGCCGGCCTAAACGGGCTGTATCATTAACACCGACGGAGAGAAGAATCAGGTCAGGAAGACGATTGCGAATTTCCCCCCTGAGACGAAATTCCTGTTCTAAACGTTCGGACACTTGTACCACTCGATCGCCGCGAATCCCCAAATTATACAGGGCATGACCAGCACTTTCCATCCACAAACGACGTAGGCGCTCGGCCCAACCGCCACCCACGGGGTCGCCATAGCCATACACAAGGCTATCACCTAAAGCGACGATTTTGAGGGGATGGGTCATGATTGCGTCTTTGTCTTTAGTAGGAGGAGGAAGAGTTTGCATGATCGCTCGATCGAATCGGTTGTCCTTTACACTTGTAAACGAATTTGGTTAAACTGTCCGTGTATTATACTACATT
The DNA here is from genome assembly GCF_014698375.1 of Microcystis flos-aquae FACHB-1344. Taxonomy (NCBI): domain Bacteria; kingdom Bacillati; phylum Cyanobacteriota; class Cyanophyceae; order Chroococcales; family Microcystaceae; genus Microcystis; species Microcystis flos-aquae. The sequence continues at coordinate 2,382 of NZ_JACJSW010000056.1, forward strand.
AGAAATTTTTTCCTGCCAGTTAACTTATCTGATATCAGCCAGGTGCTGACACCGACCAGTATAAAACAGCCCGATGATCATTGCTTGCCTAAGAGCCATTTCTGGGCTAAATCTGCTATAAAATTTATGGTTAAAACCTAGATAAATTGATGACTACTCGTTTACGACGTGCGGTTCAAGACCGAGAATTTTTGATTACAGCCGAGATTACTCCCCCGAAAGGTGGTAATGCCAGTCATATGCTAGAAATGGCCCTCTGGCTAAAAAATCGTGTTCATGCGGCTAATATTACCGATGGCAGTCGCGCTGTAGTGCGAATGTCCTCTCTAGCTGCCTCCGCTATTCTCTATCAACACGACATTGAACCCATCTGTCAAATGGCCTGTCGCGATCGCAATGTGATCGGATTACAAGCAGACCTAATGGGCGCTCATGCCTTGGGATTGAGAAATATACTAGCTTTAACTGGAGATCCCGTCAAAGCAGGAGATCACCCCAAAGCTAGGGCAGTTTTTGACCTAGAATCGGTACGTTTATTAAAATTAATCGATAAATTAAATAAAGGTTTTGACTTTAACGATAAATCTTTACCTGATGGACCCCTAGAACTTTTTGCTGGGGCTGCCGTCGATGTGCAGTCAAAAAGTTGGTCTGGTCTTCAAAGCCGTTTTGAGCGTAAAATCGAAGCGGGAGCGCAGTTTTTTCAAAGTCAATTAGTTACGGATTTCGAGTGCCTTGATAAGTTCATGCAACAGGTGGCCTCCCTGGCCGATAAACCAGTTCTAGCGGGAATTTTTCTGTTAAAATCGGCTAAGAATGCCGTATTTTTAAATAAAAATGTGCCAGGGGTGCAAATTCCCGACTATATCATTCAAAGACTCGCTGATGCACCTCATCCCCTCGAAGAAGGTATCAAAATCGCCGCCGAACAAATAAAATTAGCCCAGCAGTTATGTCAAGGTGTCCACATCATGGCGATTAAACGGGAGGATTTAGTCCCGAAAATTCTCGATATGGCTGGTATCCCGCCAATACATAACTGAGATGAAAAGTCAATAGTTTTTATAAAAAATTAACTTTCATTTTGACTAGCGGTCTTTTGACAAGAATTCTACCCCTAAACTAGGATGGGAAGGCTGAAAGCATCTTCGGGGTTAAAAGCATGGATTCCAATCTAGGTCAAGAAAAAGAGAATAGTTGTGGTGGGCGAAAATGGTTGTCGATCGGTATTGCTCCCACTGGTATAATTTCTATTGGCATTGTTCCCATGGGCGTTATTTCCATCGGTATTGTTCCTATGGGAATAGTTTCCATTGGAACCGTGGCCATGGGGACAATTGCGGCCGGTTTTGTTTCCATGGGACTTTTCAGTATTGGTAGCGTTGGGATGGGATTAAATAACGGCCATTTTTCCAATCTTAATTCTCCCCCTGCTGAATCTCCCCATAAACATCATCAGCATTAAAATCAAGATTTGACCAGCAATCATGAATTATTCTATCCGTGCTGCCGTTGCTACCGATGTCAAGGCTATTTTTGACTTAATTGTCGCCCTAGCGGCCTATCAAGAACTCAGCCATTTAATGACAGGAAATAGTCAAGCTTTAGGGGAGCATTTATTCGGAGAAAAACCCTACATCGAAGCATTGGTGGCGGAAGTAGAGGGTAAAATAGTCGGTTTTGCCCTATTTTTTGCTAACTATTCCACCTTTATAACTAAACCGGGGCTTTACCTAGAAGATATCTTCGTTTTACCCGATTATCGCGGTCAAGGTATCGGGAAAGCTTTACTAATGGCTGTGGCTAAAATTGCCGTCGCTAGGGATGCAGGACTTTTAGAATGGACTGTCTTAGAGTGGAATCAACTGGCGATCGATTTTTATGGAAAAATGGGGGCTAAGGTCTTCCAAGAGTGGCAAATTTGTCGTCTCACCGGGACTGCTTTAACCCAATTGGGTAATAGTGATCAATAAGTCAGACCCTTTCTCGAGCCTAGAACTTTGTGATCGATCGAGACTCCTTGCTATACTATACCTCTGACACTGGCTTTCCTCATTGGTGCAGAATGCAACCCACAGACTCGAATAAATTTACCGAACAAGCTTGGGATTCGATCGTTAAATCGCAAGAAATTGCGCGACGCTTCAAAAATCAGACCTTAGAGGTGGAACACGTTATTATTGCCCTCCTAGAGCAGAATAACGGTCTAGCCACCCGGATTTTACAAAAAGCTAATATAGAAATTCCGCGACTGCAACAACAGCTAGAAGTCTTCACCAACCGACAGCCGAAAGTGGCCATCGTCGATCAATTATACCTAGGTCGTGGTCTCGATCTGCTGCTCGATCGCGCGGAAGCATCCCGGGAAAGTTGGCAAGATAAATTTATCTCCGTCGAACATCTTCTCGTCGGTTTTGCCGAAGATGAAAGGGTGGGCCGGAAATGTTTACGCACTTTCAATCTTGACCCCCAAGATTTAGAATTAGCTATCAAAGCTATTCGCGGTACTCAAAAGGTTACTGAACCCAATCAAGAGGAAAAATACGAAGCTTTAGATAAATATGGCCGGGATTTAACAGCAGCGGCCAAAGAAGGCAAATTAGACCCAGTTATCGGTCGTGATGAAGAAATTCGACGGGTGGTACAAGTCCTCTCGCGACGGTCGAAAAATAACCCGGTTTTAATCGGTGAACCGGGGGTAGGAAAAACCGCTATTGCTGAAGGATTGGCCCAAAGGATTGTTAACGGAGATGTTCCCGAATCTTTGAAAAATCGTCAGTTAATTTCCCTCGATATGGGAAGTTTAATCGCTGGGGCAAAATATCGAGGCGAATTCGAGGAAAGATTGCGGTCAGTCATGAAAGAAGTTACCCAATCAGAAGGGCGAATTATTCTCTTTATCGATGAACTACATACCGTTGTCGGTGCGGGTTCTAGGGAAGGGGGATCGATGGATGCGGGCAACCTATTAAAACCTATGTTAGCTCGGGGAGAATTGCGCTGTATTGGGGCGACAACTTTAGATGAATATCGCAATCATATTGAAAAAGACCCCCCTTTAGAAAGACGTTTTCAACAGGTTTATATTAAGGAACCTTCCGTGGAGGATACTATCTCAATTCTCCGGGGTTTAAAAGAACGTTATGAGCTGCATCATGGGGTGACAATTACCGATTCAGCCCTAGTGGCAGCAGCTACCCTATCCCATCGTTATATTAGTGATCGTTTTTTACCCGATAAAGCGATCGATTTAGTTGATGAAGCGGCGGCCAAATTAGAGGTAGAAAGTACCACTAAACCCGCCGATTTGGAAATGATAGATCGTCGCTTAATGCAGTTACGGATGGAAAAATTCTCCTTAGAAAAAGAGGAGAAAAAAGATCGAGCTTTTCAAGAGCGTTTAGAAAGAATTATCGAAGAAATTGAGGAATTAGAAAGTAAACAAAAGCCTCTCGCTGACCAATGGCAAACCGAAAAACATATCGCCGAGGAAATTAAATTATTGCGAGAGGAAGAAGAACAATTGCGCCTACAGGTGGAACAGGCTGAACGAGCTTATGATCTCAATAAAGCAGCCCAATTAAAGTATGGCAAACTAGAAATTTTACAAGGGGAATTAGAAGTAAAAGAAAAAGAACTAGAAACTATTCAAGCGGCAGGTTCGACCCTGTTAAGACAACAGGTAACTGATGCTGATATTGCCGAAATAGTTGCCCGGTGGACAGGAATTCCCGTCAATCGTTTAATGGAATCGGAACGACAAAAATTATTAGAATTAGAGTCTCATTTACAGAAAAAAGTGGTCGGACAAAATGAAGCAGTCACGGCAGTAGCAGCGGCGATTCGACGCGCACGCGCAGGAATGAAAGATCCCTCGCGTCCGATTGGTTCATTCCTATTTATGGGACCCACAGGAGTGGGTAAAACCGAGTTAGCGCGGGCCTTGGCGGGGTTACTATTCGACTCCGAGGAAGCCATGGTTCGCATCGATATGTCGGAATACATGGAAAAACACGCGGTTTCGCGGTTAATCGGCGCGCCTCCGGGTTATGTGGGTTACGAGGAAGGGGGACAACTATCGGAAGCGGTGCGTCGTCGTCCCTATTCTGTGGTTTTATTGGATGAAGTGGAAAAAGCCCATCGGGATGTTTTTAACATTTTATTACAAGTGCTTGACGATGGGCGCATTACCGACTCTCAGGGGCGAGTGGTGGATTTTCGGAATACGATTATCGTCATGACCAGTAATATTGGCAGTGACCATATTTTAAATGTTTCCGAAGATGCCGATTATGAGGAGATGCGGAAACGGGTTTTAACAGCTTTGCGGAGTCATTTTCGTCCCGAATTTTTGAATCGTATCGACGATTTAATTATTTTCCATACCCTGAAAAAAGAAGAATTGCGTTACATTGTTCGTCTGCAATTACAGCGTCTGGAAAGATTATTAGCAGAACAAAAAATCAATCTAGAATTAACCGCAGCAGCAGAAAATCATATCGTTACTGTTGGTTACGATCCCACCTACGGTGCGCGACCTTTAAAACGCGCTATCCAACGGGAGTTAGAGAATCCTTTGGCCACAAAAATTCTCGAACAAGCTTTTATGGAAGGGGATACGGTAGTAATTGATTGTCTGGATGAGGTGTTAAGTTTTAGCAAAAAGGAGTTAGAAAAGGAAGGGACAACATTAGAATTAGCTCTGGTTAACCTCAGTTCAGATTAAAACCAGATAGGGGATATATTCACCCCAATTCAGCCAACATAAACAAATTTTTGCCCCAAAAGTTCTTGTGAATCCAGCTAAACAGGTTTTACAGATGGTTGGCTGAATAAATCTAAGTGGGTGGGTGGAATTAAATATAAGATGAACGTAGGTTGGGTTGAAGCATGAAACCCAACGCCCGCTCATGTTACGCTACCGCTAACCCATCCTACAAATAATTGTGCCTCCCTACTTAAAAACCTTGTTGGATAATATCTTTAGGCTTTTTTGAAATCAAAAAGTGCCAGCCATTGGAGGGAGCGAGGGGAAAATTCAGGGACTTTTTCCCTGAAAATTAGGTAATAATAAATCCGTTGAGTATAGGCTACATATCAGGACAGGCACTCATGCAAGAGGCACTCATGCAAAGGGGAGAATAAATAATCAGTTTTTAATAACTGGATTTAGTATAATTTACCAGATGAAAATGGGTAAAACCCCACACCCTGCCCCCAGGAAAAACTTTTTCAGCCAACCCTAATTAGTGCCTCAAAACCAGAGACGATTTCCAACATTTCTTCGGTGATAGCAGTTTGCCGTTCCTGTTGGAATTGAGCGTGAAGTTGTGCTAATTGCTCTTCTATATTTTTCTCGGATGCTTGCATCGATGCCAGTCGGCTCGCATTTTCACTAGCCAAAGATTCAGCCAAAGCACGATACAGACAAATAAACAAATATTGCTCGATCAAGGCAGAAAATAACTGACTCCAATCCATGGTAAAAGTAGGCAAAGTGGCTCCTACCCACCTTTTTTGCTGTAAGTCTTGTAGCCATTTGTTATCCACAGGCAATAATTGTAAGGCATGAGGTTGATAGGATATATTGGAGCGAGGCTTATGGTAAAACAAGGCAATTTTATCTATTTGCATTTGAGATTGCCACCTTTCGATGTGTAGTAGCAGTTCTTGAACCATTGACGTGATGCCAGCAAGAGAAGTGGGCATCGCAAAGTTCCGTTCGCTGACTACTCCCGCATTTTCTAAGGGGGGAATTACCCGCGCACCTACAGCCAAGACTGCGAGTTTGTTGGAGTCAATAGACAAGTGCTGAATCTGAGTAACGGCGTAGCGGACAATCTGCTCGTTGAACTGACCGCACATACCCTGATCTGAACCAAATATAATCGCACCTAAATGACTATTTCTCGGAGGCTTTCTGGGGCTTGCGGCGATCGCATGGTGTTGATATACTGCTGATCCTAAAACAATTTGCAAGCCCATCTCGATGGTACGATTATACTCAATAAGGGATTCTACTGTCCGTTCATATTGATGAATGCTGGCCGCTGCAAGAACTTTCATGGTCTTGACAACGGATTGAAGTTCTTGCGCGATCGCAATTCGTCGTTGTAGCAATTCAAGGACTGGCATGATGTGTGTGGATTGGCAATTAGTCGAGTTAATTTATTCTGGGATAGCAATTGCTTGTTCGGCTATACTGACTAAATTCTGGAAATCCCCATCGCTCAGTTTTTTGCCGGATTGTAGGTGAACACATATTTCGGGTAATTGCTGGCGTATTGCTAAAGCGACGGCTTTTTCGGCCGCTGGGATTTCCGCGATCATCAATCGATCAAATACTCCTGATGTCACCGCTAGGAGTATAGCAATTTGTTCGGGAACCGGCATCGGTTCGTACTGATTTTGTTTCAAAACTTCCCGCACGCGCCGCCCTCGTTCTAAAGTTTGACGAGTGACTTCATCTAAACGAGTACCAAAACGGGAGAAAACCTCTAGTTCTTCAAACTGGGAATAAGATAGGCGTAAATCACTCGCTACAGCACGATAGGCAGCTAATTGAGTCTTCCCCCCCACTCGCGACACCGACTTACCCGCATCTACCGCCGGCAAAATTCCTTTTTGAAACAGCACAGGAGAGAGATAGATTTGCCCGTCGGTAATTGAGATTAAATTGGTCGGAATGTAAGCAGAGATATTTTGGGCTTCGGTTTCGACAATCGGCAATGCAGTTAAAGAACCACCTCCTCGGGCAGCATTTAGGTGTGTAGAACGTTCGAGCAAACGAGAATGGATGTAGAAAATATCGCCTGGAAAAGCTTCTCGACCGGGAGGACGGCGTAATAGCAGCGATAGCTCTCGATAAGCGCGAGCATGAGCGGTCAAATCATCATAAACAATCAAGACATCATGCCCCTGCTCCATAAAATACTCTGCCATGGCCGTGGCGGCGTAGGGAGCAATAAACTGCAAGCCTGGTGGTTCTTCTCCAGCGGCAAAGACGACCAAACAGTAGTCCATCGCCCCATACTGCTGCAAGTCAGCGACGAACTTAGCCACCGCCGAACTGCGCTGTCCGATCGCGCAGTAAACGCAAATCACCTTTTCACCTTTTTGGTTGATAATCGTGTCAAGAGCGATCGAGCTTTTTCCTGTTTGGCGATCGCCTAAAATCAATTCTCGCTGGCCTCGCCCGATGGGAATCAGAGCATCCACTACCTTTAAGCCCGTTTGCAGCGGTACGGTCACCGGAGCGCGATCCATAATTGCTGGGGCTTTTCGCTCGGCCAAATATCTTTGTGCCGCCCGCACTGGCCCCCGGTTATCCAAGGGGCGACCCATGGGATCGACTACTCGCCCTAAGAGTCCGTCACCCACTGGCACATCTAGCACTCGTCCCGTCCGGCGTACCTCATCCCCTGCTTTTAAATGTTCGCTTTTATCTAAGAGGATAGTGCCGACTTCATCAATATCCAAGTTAAAGGCCATACCCAGAGAATCTCCCTGGAAACAAACAATTTCTTCCGATTTTACGCCTGGCAAGCCAGCAATCCGGGCAATCCCTTGACCGATAAAGTTTACTGTGCCAATTTCTCGGTATTTAAGTTGTGGGCGCTGCTCGCCTAAAATCCGTTGGCAGCTAGAGAAGGTATCCTCTAGCAATCGATGTAAAGCTTGCTCATCTCGGTTCATGGTATTGTTTGATCCCTCGTCTCTCGCGTAAAGACAACGGCTAAATCCTCTTCAAAGTCGTTTAAAAATTCCTCGACATTCCAGGCGATTCTTCGGCCAGAGGTTTTTAACTCAATGCCACAGATCAGGGCCGGTTTCACTTCAAATTTTATATCCAGATCTTCAAGGGGTGACAAGGCGACTAAAAGGCTTGCTGGATAAGGCGCATAGCCGTTAGACCCCTAGAAAAATCGGGGTGTTTTCCTGGCTTGAGGCGGATCAAAGAAAAGGCGAG
>NZ_JACJSW010000057.1:0-3505 GCF_014698375.1 Microcystis flos-aquae FACHB-1344
ATAAAGGGCTTTCAGACTATCGGTTAGTTGAATCAGGGATGCTGGTTTCATGCGAGTTCCTCACTCTGAGGATTTTCCCATTATTATAGGATCAATCATTCTCTGTAATTCTCTAAATGCTTTTTGTCTTGTTTGCACATAGGCATCAATTATATCTATAATGACCAGGGCAATATTAACTTGATTACCCTCTAGATAAAACTTAATTAAATTCTCATTAAGCCAGTATCTATTGGTTTTAACATCTCTAATTATCGGCAGATAAGATAAAGTAGGAAAATACTTTTTAAATTCCTGATTTAATCGATGATTGAGAGCATGATTTTGTAATTTATCGCCAAAAGGAAGCTCCCTTTGCCTGCGAAAAAGTGTCATATACTGAGCGCCTTGATACTCGTCGTATCCATCCTTAAGATGAAACTCATTATTAATATAGTCTTCCACTAAAACATAAATGGCATAATGGTTAGCCAATCCTGCTCGGGATTTAGAACCTCGATTAGCGGCTCTAGTTTTAATGTTCAAATATTGCAATAACTCACTAGCATTTAAAATGCTATTTCCCTGATTGGGAAAGTAATTATCGATAATTTTAATAATTATCTTGGTGAATTCATGCTTTACTATCGACATCGAAAAGACTCTCCTGTACAAAGTTAGATTCTTGTTTATTTTCGCTTTTTCTACTATAGCTTTTTTGAGGTGGTAGTAACTTTTCTTCCTTGTATTCTTGCCATCCGAGAATCCGTCGAAGACCAATTTTTAAATACTCCTCTTGCGATTCTATACTAATAGAAATTCTTCCCAAACGTTTAGCTACAGCTGCAGCTGTAAAAGTTCCTGCAAATGGATCAAGCACAATTCCACTCTTGTCAGTGCTGGCCAAAATAATTCTTTCTAGCAATGATTCAGGTTTTTGTGAGGGATGATTTTCGTATTCATCCATGCGATATCTGACCCTAGGGAAATACCAAACATTGCCCGGTACTTTCTCTGTATTGTATTGACTCGGAATCGCTTTTCTATAATCAATTAGTTTTCGTTTTGCTCCGGTTTTTGCTTCTATCTTAATATCCTTTGAATTAAAAGTGTAATTATTTTTATCTTTCACACAGTGAAGTATTGGTTCATACATCGAACCAAAGTATTTTGTTGCTTGTACTCCTGAACTATCATAATGCCAGATAATGCGACTAAGAATCGTCATTTTTTGTCTTAAGTAAAGATCAAAGTAAGGCATTGCTTGAGTGCTGGCCATAACATATAATGTTCCCTGGGGTTTCAAGATACGAAGGCAATGATCAAGAATTTGATTTGCCCAATTTATATAATCATTTTCCGATTCCCATTTGTCGTAAAAATCGGCAAAATGCTTACCTATATTATAGGGAGGATCGAGAAAAATTAGATCTACGGAATTAGAGGCAATCTCACTGGATAAAATCGGCAAAGAATCACCATGAAATATAACTTGTTCATCAGCTTCGTATCGTTTAAACATGATCATTTTTTCAATTTAAAGTAGTTATATTTTTACTAGGAAATGTCTCAATTTTTAACCTCCTTAGCAATTAGGATAATTTACAGACTTTCTCATAAAGATGAAGTATAAACTAATTTGGTATTGATGACCGACTTCTGACGACGGACTCCCCACAACGAAAACTTGGATTTTTAAGCCTTTAAATATTTTAATATGAGTCAGTATCCCGCGGTCTAATAATTTGGTCAAATTATTTCTAGTAAATTTCTTGCCACTGCCTCCACCACTGGTACAGGAACAGCGTTTCCGAATTGTTTTTTAGCGATGGCTGACTGTGGATGATAGATAAAATTATCGGGGAATCCTTGTAATTTACGCGCATCTTGGGGAGTAATTTCTCGAAACTTTTTGGGTTTATAGATTTTCTTTAAAAACAATTGTTTGTATTCTTGGGGATGAGTAGCGGTAATTGAAATAGTGGCAATATAATCTTTAGCACCCGTAGCGGTTAGGGTAGGAATAATATCGGCCGTCGGTAAAATGATCCGATAAATGCCGTTAATTCCCGTCATATTTTTCGAGTTAATAAATTCATACTTACCCTGCTGCGTTTGCCAACAAATCCCCAGAGAAACTAACTGATTTAGTTCCTCGATTTTTAGGTCGGGTATAATTTCCAAAAAAGCAGAAAAAGCCACGGGATGACCATCTTTTTCGCCATACTTTTTACTGCGTCTTAATTTCAGCAAAGCTAAACAGATACTTTTTTGTCGTTCCGTAGTTTTGATAATATCCCAAGAATGAATAGTTGTGTGGCCATTTCTTAAATCAGAAAAAATAAAGAAGTCATTTAATTCATCTTCTTTTTGAAAACGAGTTCTCGATGGAGGAACAAAACCATTAAATAAAGTATCTGCTGATAACTTAACTTTCTCGACGGGTTGAATATTTTTGATGTCTTCTAAAATATCTAAAACCTTGGGATGGATACCCAAAGGTAAAGGAAATTTAAACCGCTCATAGTTATCTATATTTTTTCTAATTCCTACGATAAAAACTCTCTCGCGATTCTGGGGTAAACCAAAATCGTAGGCATTTAATAACTGCCAGTAAACTTGATAACCACAGCTGGTTAATTCATCGATAATTAATTGTAAATTCTCCCGATTGCGAGGACTAGCCAACCCACTGACATTCTCGAAAATAAAGCTTTTCGGTTGACTTTTCTGGACTAATTTAATCACATCAAACCAGAGTTTTCCCCGGGGATCCTCAAATCCCCGTAAACATCCCGCCACCGACCAAGGTTGACAGGGAACGCCGCCGACAATAAGATCCAGATTATCGGGTAAATTGCTAATTTTACTCACATCTCCGAAAGCAATTTCATCGCTGTTGAGATAGCTAATAAAATTTTGTTGATAAACTTGGATGGCCTGTTGATCAATTTCTGAATAGCCTAAACAACGTCCCCCCAATTTCTCCAAAGCGATTCTAAAACCACCGATTCCTGCGAATAAATCGACAAAACGATACTGGGGATGGGTGATAACTAGATGTAGGGGTAATTGGGTTTGTGTGCTGACTTTAACTGTGGTTTTCAAGGGTAAATAATTCCTTTTCACCATCTGGGAAGATGTGTGTCTGTATTAATTATTTTAGTATAACTTAAGAGTTTTTTCTAGGTATTTTCAGCCGATCGAGGCACGACAATAATAGACCTCTGACCCACATTCCGCACTTCCAATTGTAGTAAGCTGTACTGAATTTAAACTGCGTATTCAAAATTTTAGTACAAATGCTCAAACTTCCTCTCCCTGCTCCTTCTCCCTTGCAGTCTTAACGAGCAATTTAGATAGGGCTTGCTGAATAAATCTAAAAACCTTGTTGGATAAGGCTTTTAGACTTTTTTTCCCTGAAAAAGTGCCTACCATTGGAGTGATTGGGGGGAAAATTTAGGGATTTTTTCCCTGAAAATTAGGTAATTGACCACCTGAAAATGGGTAAAACCCCACACCCCAC
>NZ_JACJSW010000058.1:0-38678 GCF_014698375.1 Microcystis flos-aquae FACHB-1344
TACTCCCTAGATTTCCTAATCCGAATTTTTCCCAATTGTGGAAAATTCAAACATCCATCCCCTAGAAAGTTTTTTGACAGCGCAGGAAAAACAAAACTCCGCATCTTTTTCTTAAATCTAGGAAAGCCAAAGCCTTTCGATTTTATCTGGTCAAAAGCTTTATCTAAAGTTTTTAAGACTTGCTGTAAGACTTGAGCGTTAACCGTCTTTAATATCGGATAGATTTTTTTAGCTTCCGTTAGATTTTTGGCTTGAACGAAGTAATTTGGATAGGGTTCATCCGCAGGAATTATGTACTCGGAAACTAACGAACAGCGATCCGCAAGACAATTTCGAGAGTTCAACCAATCTTTCCGTTCCGAGAGCGCGTAATTGTAAACGCTTTTACAAACATCAAGAATGTGGACGATCTCTTGTTCCTGTTGCCTGTTTACCTTTAGTTTGTACTGGTAGGTAAGCGTTATCACTGTCGTTCGTTTTGTGATGTACAATCAGATTATAACATTTACCGCCTAATATGTTAACTGATTACCATCATGAATTTCGCTCTGTTTACAAACTTACTGCTCATGTGGTATTTGTCATCAAATATCGGCGGAAAGCTATTAACAATGAAATCTTAGCCCGACTTAAAGAAATCTTTGCGTCAACGCTCACAAAATGGGAAAGCGCGTTGCTTGATTTCAATGGTGAATCGGATCACGTTCACCTAATTATCGATTACAAGCCTGACATCGCTTTATCCAAACTAATCGCTAATCTTAAAACAGTTAGTAGTCGCTTAATTAGAAAGGAATTTCCGGATTTGGCGGCAAAGTATTTCGACAATAAACCTTATTTTTGGACGGGAGGTTATTTCGTGGCTAGTTGTGGCGGCGTTACTGTCGAACAACTAAAAAAATACGTCGAGAACCAAAAAAACTCCCCGAAAGTGGAAACGCTACCGCGTTAGTTTCATTCCGGTGGCGATTCATCTCCCGTTAACCGCTACGCGGTTTAACGGGAGTCCTCTCGCGACCTTGAGATAGAGCTTCTAGGATAAAAAACCATTGAAAAGACGTGATCAACGGTTTTTTTGAGCTTAAAGCTTATCCCTATATGGGTTTAAAGCTATTTTTGTTCTAGGTTTTGTTGAGGTTCCACTAAGAGGGATGTCTAATTATATCAATTCTCCAAAATCCGGCTACAAGAGTTCGATCCCCCTGCCTTCGTCTCCCTTAAAATGGGAAAAAGGGGAAATGAGAACTTAAATTCGATAATTCGATCTGTAGTTTTGATGGGTGAGAATTGGTATTAATTAACTTTTACCCAAATACTGCGGAAATATTTTTCGGGACTATTTTTATCGATAATATCTTTACAGGGAGTATTACCAACTCGCTCGATTGTACCATCATCGCTTAAAATCTGAAAGCGATCTGGGAAATGGGGATAAAACAACAAAGCTTCTGGACGAAAACCTTCAGGGAATTGCAGTGATTCTATCTTTTCTGGTGCATCTTCTTTTTTTCCTGACCAAGTATAGAAAACGAATTGATCGCCTCCATGAAATTCTCCAGCAATAATTAAATATACTTCTAAAGCTGGCCAAAATTCAATGCTACGAATTCCTAATCCTCCCAAATCTAGCAGGATAGGATCACCAAATTCAGCTTTAGCCGTGGTTGAATTAGTAACTAAACTCTTGGGATTTTTTAGGGGTAATAAAAGAGCTTTACCGTTGGGGACAGGATTACGAAAACCGATTAAGATATTTCCGTCTGGAGTTGCCGTTAAACCTTCAATATTTAATCCTCCTTCAGCTTTGGAAGCTTTGGTTTCTGCTGTTTTGAAATCAAATATTTCAGCCAATTGAGAGTCTTCGATAATATCGCGCAATACTAACTGAGTATAAGACTCACCCACTTGAACTATACTAGAGCCGTCATCGGTAATTTTACTGGCAAAAAATTGATGACGAGGGAGTTTTCGTTCAGCATTTTTATTGCGGCCATGGGAAGTAATCCAATAGATTATGTCATTTAGTACAGTTACCCCCTCCAAGTCGATTTCTTTATTTTTAAGATTGTTCTTCACCCAACTATTAATGTCAATTGTTTTCAGGGCTTTTCCCGACTCTTGAGAGGAATAAATCCAGAGAAAATTACCTAATTTTGGATCCGCCTCATCATTACCAACAACAAATTTATTTTCTCCTAAAGCAGTGGCTGCAGAAGCATCACAAATTCCTTGATGTTTGATTTTTTGGATAATAGAAAAGTTGAGAGGTTTCATGATTGTATTCTCCTTATTAACTGGAAAAGTGAGGATTGAGAAAATTATAGGTAATAAAAGACAAAAAGACAAGACATTACTAGAAATAATCTGAGAAAGGACTGGTTTAAATAACTAATTTCTCCTAATTTCAAAAGTTTGTCGAGTGTCATAATTTATGTTAGTCCCTCCAAGACCCGATGATTCCTCCCATTGACCTAACGTCAAGGCAAAAGGTTTTGGGATCAAAGATCGGTTAGTTAGGGAAATAATTGGGGAACACTTTAACTCATTCAATAATAACTATAGATAAGCAAAAAATACTTAAATGTAACAAAAAAATACATAAGTGGGGAGGTGTAATTAAATATCAGACTTATCGAGGTTGAATTGAGCCACGAACCCCACAACCGGCATAGGTGATCAACTAAAGATGAAGTGTAATACTAAATCCGGTTATTAAAGAATGATTATTTATTCCTCCTTTTGCCTATTGCAAGAGTGCATGAGTGCCTGTCCTGATATGTAGCCTATGCTCAACGGATTTAGTGTAACCTAATTTGGTATCGACGACCGACTCCCCAAAACCAAAAATTCGTACCTCACCATTAAGATAACTGCTATAAAAACGCGGATATCACTGCCAATAGAGTTCGGTTTTACCGTTATGGGATGAGCATTAACGGGGGTAATATTCTAGGTAAGGAATTTGTATCTAGTCAGTGATGAAGACGATGTTAAAGGGGTCTTTACCGAAATTAAGCGATATTTTCCCGCCGACTGACCATCAGGACCGGGAAACTTTCACCCCCAATGCTTTTTATCCTAATTTATCGGAATGGCTCAAGCGAGCGCAACTGAAAGCGGAAAGTGAATGGTTCGCAGCGATCGCCGCTTTAGAAAATATCTTATTACAAAACCAAAATAATGCTGCCGCCGGTCGGGGTTTAATTCTCTCCGGTCCGACGGCTTTAGTTAGAGAAAGCAAGGCTTTAACGGGTTTTGAATTTGGTGTTTTTACCGTTAAAGCTTTAAAACATTTACAATGGCCGGGTTTGCAATTGCCTTCTCAGGAAAAATCCGCCGCCGATGTTTCCCCGACGGAGATTCATGAATTGCCTCTCTTGCCAACGGATCCGATTGCTAATGAAAGATTTTGTCTGGTTTTTAGCGAAAGTTTCGCTCTTTTGCTGGTTTTAGGCGAGGATCAGTGGGGTTTGTCCTCTTTTCAATTTTCCTTTGATCCCGTCCTCACTCAGCAAGCCTGGCAGCAGTTGCGGCAACGATTAGTTAATCTGCGTTATCCGCAAATCGGGACTTTAGAGGCAATTATCGAGGCTAATGGCAGTCCCTCGCCGGATTACCGTCTAGTTAGCCAATTTAGTCGCCAATTACTGCAAAATTTACCCAACCAGCCTAATTTAGACCTGAAAAAAACGAAATCGCCTATCAATGCCGAAATCACTCCGCCAAAGGAAGATAATTCTAATTTAGAATCGGGTTGTGATTTGGAGTTATTGCGAGCTTTAACCCACGAAATTCGCACCCCTTTAACCACCATTCGCACCATTACCCGATTATTATTAAAACGGGCAAAAGTAACGGAAGATGTGCAGAAATATCTAGAAACAATCGATTTAGAATGTAGTGAACAAATTCAGCGCATGGAATTAATTTTCCGAGCCGCAGAATTGGGTATTAATCCTCTGGGGGATAAACCGATTCAATTAATTCCAATTGCTCTAGAAAAAGTCTTTCAAGATAGTATTCCCCGGTGGCAAAAACAAGCTAAACGGCGCAATGTCATTTTAGAAGTTAATGTACCGAAAAAATTGCCTTCGGTAATTAGTGACCCGAATTTATTGGATCAAATGTTAAATGGAGTCGTGGAAAAATGTACTCGCAGTATGGCTAGTGGTGGCCTGTTGCAAGTACATATATCAACGGCAGGAAATCAATTAAAAATGCAGTTCCAAACTCAGGTAAAATCGCCTAATCTTACTCTCAAAGCTTTAGGAAAAGTCTTAATGTTTCAACCAGAAACGGGTAGTTTAAGCCTGAATATGAAGGTGACTAAAAACCTTTTTCAAGCCTTGGGAGGTAAATTGATTGTGCGTGAAAAACCCGAAGAAGGTGAGATTTTAACCATTTTCTTGCCCCTCGGACGCATTAAATAAGTTGAGATTATTCTGAATTTTTCATCTTGGAAAATAGGCAAAATTGCCAAGAGGATGCTATACTAGGGCAACAAACATTATTGATAGTTGCCATGGAAAAAACTGTTTTAATTTTAGGTGGCACTGGTCGCATTGGTCAAAGTGTAGCCCTAGATATTATTAATCATACTTCAGCTAAAGTTATTATCACAGGACGCAAGGAAAAAGCCATTAAATTACTGCCAAGAATGCAGTTTTTGGCTTTGGATTTAGAACAAATAGACAAGCTTAGACAGGCAATTAAAAATAGTGATTTAGTCGTTCATTGTGCCGGTCCCTTTCATTATCGCGATGGCAGGGTAGTAAAAATTTGCATCGAAGAAAAAGTCAATTATATTGATGTTAGTGATCATCGTTCTTTTTATCAAAAGTTAATCCCCTATCGAGAATTAGCGATAAAAGCGGGAATAACTGCCGTGGTTAATACGGGAATTTTCCCGGGTATTTCTAATAGTATAGTGCGAGAGGGAGTCGAACAGTTAGATAGGGTAGAAACGATCCGTTTAAATTATGCCGTAGCCGGTTCCGGAGGTGCGGGATTAACTGTGATGCGGACTACTTTTCTCGGCTTAAAAAAGCCTTTTTTAGCTTGGATTGAGGGACAATGGCAAGAGATTGAACCCTATACTGCTAGAGAAGTAATTGACTTTCCCGCTCCTTTGGGTAAAACTGGTGTTTATTGGTTTGATATGCCAGAAACCTATACTTTTGCTGAATCTTTTCAAGTGCAAAATGTGATCACAAAATTTGGTTCTATTCCCGATTTTTATAATCATTTAACTTGGATTACTGCCCATATTTTTCCCGATGCTTGGGTAGAAAGTTCTCGGGGAATTGAGTTTTTTTCCCAAGTTAGTTATCGCATGACAGAAGTAACCGATAAATTTTCGGGAATTGGGGTAGCAATGTTAGCCAAAGTGGCCGGATGGCAAGGGCAGCAAAAAGCAGTTTATCAAGCAACTATGCTTCACGAGAACACTGCCCAAGCAGCCGGCTGGGGAACTGGCAGCGTGGCAGAATTAATCTTAGCGGCAAAACTCCAAAAAGCCGGGATTTATCCGGTGGAACAGGTGTTATCCACAGAACTATTCCATGCTACGATGAAAAAAAGAGGTATTAAACTCGATCGCTCCTGTGCAATTGTGGCTTAGAAGATGAAAAAAATCTGGCGTTACTTAGGGCTGTTTTGTTTAGTTTTGTTACTGACTTTATCCCCTATCTTCATGATAGCGGCCCAGAATAATCCTGCTAAACAAGGACAGGAAACACCCCTGGAAACTTTGGGAGAAGTTTTTCCCGTCATGCTTGATAATCAAGAACTTTTTACGATTCGGCAAGGAATAGGTTCTTTTTCAGCGCAAGAAAGAGCGAAATCGATTACAGCCAGAATTGAAAAAATTGCCGATGACGATGCTCTTTCTCCTGAAGATTTAACCATAAAAATCGATCCTGAAGACAAAAACCCTTCGATTATTTTGGGAGATACGGTTATTGCTACTATTACTTCTAAAGATGCCAAATTACACGCGGTCAGTCAAGAAGTATTGGCCGAACGAGCTTTAGCAAAGATGAAAGCAGCCATTGTCCGTTATCGTCAAGAACGTCAACCAGATAACCTCTTAAAAGATGCAGTTTTGACGGTAAGTGCTACCTTGGCCACGGTCTTAATTTTCTGGGTAATAATTTTTATATCTTCGCGGGTTTTTCCCCAGATTCAGAGATTAATCACCTCCCTAGTTCCTGGGGTCGTATTCCAAAATTTTGAGATTATTAGTTCCCAGACAATAGGAATTTTTTCCCTAAGAGTTTTGCAATTTATCCGCACTCTGATTATTTCAACTATTCTCTATTTTTATTTAACTTTTGTCCTTCGTCTTTTTCCCTGGACTAGAAAATTTGGTGATGGTTTTCTGCAATACTTTTTTAGTGCTTTGGAAGTTATTTCCCAAGAGATAGCAAAATATTTACCCAATATTTTTATTATACTGATCATTGTTTTTATAACTCACTATCTGTTGAGAGCAATTAAACCATTTTTCACTGGATTGGAAAGAGAAAATTTAGTAATCCATGGTTTCTATCCCGATTGGGCAAAACCAACCTATAATTTACTGTCACTGCTGATAATTGCCTTAGCTATAGTCATCGCTTTTCCCTATCTACCCGGATTTAATTCTCCTGCTTTTCAGGGGGTGTCGGTATTTTTAGGGGTGCTATTTTCCTTGGGTTCCACCTCTGCTATCGCTAACGTGGTAGGAGGAATTATCCTCATCTATACCCGCTCTTTTCAACTAGGAGATAAAATTTCTATTGGTGATGTTATTGGAGATGTGATTGAAAAAGGATTATTAGTCACCCGTATTCGCACACCAGCTAATAGAATTATCACGATTCCTAATTCATCGCTGTTAAACACCAATGTGATTAACTTTAGTGTCTCTCAAAGGGAATTCAAAGAGCCTTTAATTTTGCAAACCACAGTCACTCTCGGTTATGATTTACCTTGGCGTAAGGTCCACGCAACCCTGAAAGAAGCAGCCCTAGCAACTAAATTTATTGTCTCAGAACCTGCTCCTTTTGTCTTGCAAACCAGTCTCGATGATTTTTATGTCAGCTATCAGCTAAATGCCTACACCGATCATCCTAGCAAAATGGTGTATATTTATTCTGAATTGCATCAAAATATTCAGGATAAATGTAACGAAGTCGGTATCGAAATTATGTCTCCTCACTACAAGGCTCTCCGGGATGGCAATCACAGCACTATTCCTGAAAATTATCTGCCGGAAGATTATCAAAGTCCTGCTTTTGGTATTCAGTCAAATCCTCAGAAGTAATAATTTTCCTAATAGCTTTGATTGCGTTTGTCAAGCCCTTTTGAGTTATTGTTGATAATTCTTCACCAAATTCACAATTAATAGCAGGAATAAATATTCCCAAGGCCCTGGGATTTTGTTGATAAATTGCTTGAGTTAATGCTAATAAAGAAGCGGGACTTTCTGCATGACCGAAATTATTCCATTCGGTAACTGCCGCTAATTTTTCTATCCGGATATCGGTTTGACTAGATAAGACCGCATCAACAAAAATAACTAGGGAAGCATCAGCTATATCGGCTGCTAATTCCGGAGTCAATTGATGGGTAGCGATGACTTGCACATTAGTCCAATTCTCCCCGGCAATAATTTCGGCTATTCTCACTCCCACTCCGTCATCATTTCTTAAAGTATTACCGTAGCCGATGAGCAGTATTTTAAAATTATTCATGGTTATAGCAGTTATCTTAATGATGAGGTACAAAGTGGAATTAAATATAAGATGAACGTAGGTTGGGTTGAAGCATGAAACCCAACGCCCGCTCATGTTACGCTACCGCTAACCCATCCTACAAATAATTGTGCCTCCCTACTTATAAAAATCTTCGAGATGTTGTTTTAGTTGACGAATTGCCATACTACTATTGCGATTGTCGGCAATTTCTCCACAGAAAGAAACTAAATTTTGTAGGTTAAAGTTAGGAAAATATTGACTTTGATGGCGAGGGATATACTCTTGATTCTCTAGCCAATAAATATAGAGAGTTTTCTGACGATACAACCAAATTTCAGGCACTTGATAAGGCAGATAGTCATCCACATTCGAGTAACTGGTGACATCAATTTCTAATACTAAATCGGGAGGAGGATCATTTACCCAGTCAATTCTGGCTTTCCCTGCTATAGCCGGCCAATGGTCAATATAAAAACTATAATCTGGTTCAATACCACTTGTTTCTGGTAATTCCATGGTTACGGGAGTAAAAGCCTCGTACTCACGCCCCAGATAATCCAATAAGGTGATGATAATATTAGCAATTAAATGGGCATCACGTCCATGCTTAGGAAGTGGAGACATAAGCAAGACTTCTCCATTGTGATATTTGATTTTAGGTCGAGAATTGTCGCCCCTTTGCCGAGACAAAGTTTGATAATCTAGCCAAGTGGCAGGTAATCTCACTAAGGACCCCGCCGGTAGCTCGATTTTATCTAGTGAAACTAAGGCAAACATGGCGCAAGGTTCCAGGTAAATGATCAGAAACGCTGTAAAATAAGTATAGGATATCTTCGATACTCTCGATGCACAGCTTAACCTAATCGATAAATTAACTGAGTCTGGTAAGAAAACTTAAGCCTTGATAGTAGTTTCTTGATGAGCCAAAAATTATGCTATCGACTAACACAGTTTCCCCCCATATTATTCCCCCTCTCGAAAATGGTGATAGATTAACCCTTCCCGAATTCGAGCGCCGTTATCAAGCAATGACACAGCTAAAAAAAGCTGAATTAATCGCAGGAGTTGTTTATATGGCATCCCCCGTCCGCATCAAAAATCATGGCAATCCTCACGCTCGTATTATCACTTGGTTAGGATACTATTGGTACGTTACACCGGGGGTAGAATTAGCAGATAATACTACTGTGCGACTGGATGGGGATAATCAACCACAACCAGATGCTTTATTAAGAATAGAAACCGGTGGACAATCAAGCATTAGTGAAGATGGTTATCTGGAAGGTGCGCCGGAATTAATCGTGGAAATTGCCGCTTCTACTGCTTCCTACGATTTACACGAAAAACTCAAAGTTTATCGTCATCATGGAGTGCAAGAGTATATTATCTGGCGAGTAGATGACCAAGAATTGGATTGGTTTCGCTTAACTGATGGGGAATATTTGCCCCTAGAATCAAATCAAAATAACATCTTTTGCTCCCAAGTCTTCCCTGGATTATGGCTAGATAAAAATGCTTTATTATCGGGTAATTTAGCCGAAGTTTTGGCAATGTTACAGCAAGGAATAGCTAGTCAAGAATTTACCTTTTACCTCGAAGGAGTTTACGGAATGTTTAAAGCGAGTAAATATCAGACCCCCTGCATAATTTTTTTATGGTATGATGGAGTTTCTGGCTTTTTTATCAATTTTTAGATGGAAGTGGAAAAAAGAATAAAATGTGATCTTAGGTCAGGAAATCATCTATACTTTTGCTATGTTTATTAGGAAAATCATGGATTATCAAAACTTATCAGATGAACAGTTCAAACGCCGTTTCGGCCTGTATAAACAAACCTATAGAAAGATGGTAGAATCAGTAAAAAGTGTTGAAGCTGAATCTAATTCATCCTTCGGCTGAGCGTTCGGTCGAACGCTCAGCTCACGGCCGAAGCCCACACCCTGCCCCCAGGAAAAGCTTTTTCAGCAAACCCTAAATAAAGAGGTTTTGACAACCAAATTAAGGCATATCTAATTTTGGGTTAAAAGTTAAACTTCAGGTTTTTTATTCAGAACAAATGCACTAACTAATTTTTTGGGGAAAATTAGTCAACCCGCTATCATAACATATAACCAATTTACAAGAGTTCTATCCAAATAAGTATGGATGGGAGAGGACGTTGCCATGACAATATCTTTATAGAGAGGTTATTGTTTTTGATCTAGAGCGAACTAATCAATTAAGTCTCTTGCCAGATAAGGAGTTAGTCGATTTATGCCCCCCGATCGAACCATACCAAGTAACGAAGAACCGTAATTTAGGAGCTTTCAGATGACAATACCATTCGAGGAAATAGCACAGGAAGTTGCCTCTCAGGGAGCAAGCTGGGAGGTTGGCGAGACGTCGCTTACCAACTTGCTACAGGAGGAGCGTGAACTACGGCTGGGTTACACACCAGGGCCAGGAGAGCCGTCACTTATCGAGCGCGAAGGTCTGGCGCAAGCCAACCTTCAGCTGCACGCGGCGGGAATCGCTGCCGCCTTTGGCCGTCCGGCAAGCTACGACTTGCGCAATGTGGGGGGCAGCAACTACGTCACTCCGGTGAAGGATCAGGGGAGTTGCGGCTCATGCGTTGCGTTCGGCTCTGTAGCAACCGTGGAAACAACCCTTCGCGTTGCTCGCAAGAATCCTGGGTTGAGCATTGACCTATCCGAAGCGCACCTTTTCTATTGTATTGCCAGAGCACAGGGGAGGATGTGCAGCGGTCCCAATGGGGGCTGGTGGGTTCCACCTGCCCTTGATGGATTCAAGAACACAGGCGTAGTGGACGATGCCTGTTATCCGTACAGGGCCGGCGATCAGAATTGCACCAATCTCTGTGCAAACTGGCAGCAGCGCGTCACCAAAATCACGTCATGGACCCAGTTTACCAACCCAGAGCAGATGAAGGAGTGGCTCTCAAGCCAGGGCGCTCTGGCGGCTTGCTTCACGGTTTACAATGATTTTTTCGCCTACAGGTCAGGCGTGTACCGGCATGTCACCGGTGAACGGGCCGGTGGTCACTGCGTGTGCGTAGTTGGATACGATGACGCGGCTCAGTGCTGGATCTGCAAAAATAGTTGGAATACAACGTGGGGCGATCAGGGCTTTTTCCGAATTGCTTATGGGGAGTGCGGTATCGATGCGACAATGTGGGGGGTGACGGTACCCCAGGACAGCTCCCAGCGTGTTCCACTCTATCGCTACTGGAACCCGAATGCCACAGATCACTTCTACACGACCAACTGGAGTGAACTAGGCGGCGGCCGCTACGGCTGGAACTACGAGGGCATCCAGTGCTACGTGTTCTCTGCCCAGAAATCCGGGTCGGTGCCGCTGTACCGATACTGGAATCCCTCCATCGGCGACCACTTCTACACGACCAACTGGAGTGAACTAGGCAGCGGCCGCTACGGCTGGAACTACGAGGGCATCCAGTGCTACGTGCTTCCAGCTCAGGCATCTGGGTCGGTGCCGCTGTACCGTTACTGGAACGGGAGTGCTGGCGACCATTTCTACACGACCAACTGGAGTGAACTAGGCAGCGGCCGCTACGGCTGGAACTACGAGGGCATCCAGTGCTATGTCTACACCTCTGCTGCCAGCGTAGAGCCCAGCCAGATGGAGGATATCCCAAGTTCGTTTCGTGTCGAAGGGCCGGCGGCATCCTCGGGGATGACGCCGGATAAGTCCAGCTTCGGCCTTACGGAATCGGGTGGAACTCCTGCCTCATTTACGCTGACCCCGGAATCTACTGCCCCGCTCACTGGTGAAACAGTGGGTGATACGGGCGATGTCCCGAGTTCGTTCTCCATAGAAACCGGTGCCGCTTTCACCCAGAAGAAGGGGCAGGGCGTCACCATCACCATCAACGTCAACCCCTAGGGCAACGTGCGCCCCTCCTATTGGGGGCGGGCGCATTAATTCCTGTATTACCGTGATAAGTATGTCTCATTCTTTCACCCTTCAGAATAATGGCTCAAGTACTGAACTCAGTATGGGTGAGGTGTTCGATGTGGTACTAGCTGAGAACCCTACCACAGGTTATCGGTGGATTCTTGATGTATCTCCATCGCAAGCTATCGTTCTAGTTAGCGACGAGTTTGACGAGTTTACGGTTTCAGGTGAAGGTATCGGCACCGGGGGGCAGCGGCGGTTTCTACTCCGGGCAGGACATCTAGGAGCCTTCGTGATCACACTCCGATGTTGTCGAGAGTGGGAATCAGCCACACCACCGATCAAGACCTTCACGCTCACTGGTGTCGTTTCCTGATTGAGGAAGGGACACCGAGTACTAGGTGAAAGTTCTGAAAAAAGCGAAGGAGGAAAAACAGAGAGAAGTTGCTCAAGATATCAAAACTCTCACGGACGAAGCCACCTCTAGTTCTCCTTGAAAAAATGGTATCACCTCGTGGAAAACCTCTACAAAGTGGGCGGGTCAGCTCGTTGCTTGAAACAGATGAAAACTTTGCTTTGGTCAGGTTGTGTAGATGAGGTTCCAGCAATTCTCATTTTGAAACGATTTTGCGTTGTTTCAGCGATCTAGAGATTCGTTAAGAATTATTAACCCCTCTAGGTGCAAGGGTTTTAATGTCATGAAACCTTAAAATGAGAATTGCTGATGAGGTTCTTGAGCGCTTGAAGCAAATTAAGAGTTATGCCAGTGGGAATTTTCAGGCTTACCTACACAAACATCGTCACCGGATTGTGCCCTAGTACCTATATCAACTGATGGGATTAGGGATTGGTTCCGGACCGGTAGAGTCTACCGTCAAACGTATTGGTACTCGTTTAAAGTTATCCGGTGCTCAGTGGTCTCCCCAATATGTTTCACAAATGCTACGCCTGCGCTGTGCTTATCTTAATCGCAGGTTTTCTCTAAGTATTTCTACTCAGTGACAAACTGGGATGCTCCCGTCAAGAATATCAAATATTTCGAGAAAATTTGCTCAATGCTAATTCCATCTAGCGAGGGAAAAATCTCAACTATCGGTAAACATTATGAGCTTATCTACTTCGATAATTTCCCCTGTATCTATTCCCCCTCTCGAAAATGGCGATAGATTAACCCGTCCCGAATTCGAGCGCCGTTATCAAGCAATGACACGGCTAAAAAAAGCTGAATTAATCGCAGGAGTTGTTTATATGGCAGCCGCGGTGAGAGCCAAAAACCACGGTAAACCCCACGCTAATATTATCGGTTGGTTAACTGCCTACGAAGTGGCGACACCGGGAGTAGAAACACTGGATAATACTACTGTGCGACTTGATGGGGATAATCAACCACAACCAGATGCTTTATTAAGAATAGAAACCGGTGGACAATCAAGCATTAGTGAAGATGATTATGTAGAAGGCGCGCCGGAATTAATCGTGGAAATTGCCGCTTCTACTGCTTCCTACGATTTACATGAAAAACTCAAAGTTTATCGTCGCCAGGGAGTACAAGAGTATATTATCTGGCGAGTTTATGATGTTCAATTGGATTGGTTTCGCTTAACTGATGGGGAATATTTGCCCCTAGAATCTCATCAAAATAACATCTTTTGTTCTCAAGTCTTCCCCGGATTATGGCTGGATAAAAATGCTTTATTATCGGGTAATTTATCCGAAGTTTTGGAGGTGTTAAAGCAAGGAATAGCTAGTCAAGAACACCAAAATTTTTGTCAAACTTTGGCTAATAAATAACCCGGATAAACTTGATTTTTTTCTTAGTTGCCTAGGGATGGCTCAGAAAGATTAGCTGATTTTTCTTGCCAATCTTGACCGATTTTAATCGTCACATCAGAAGCGAGATTCCCCGTACTTTCCACCAAAACTTCCCCGACACCAAGGCTATTATGCAGGGCAGCAGCCAGGGAATTATCCCCTTTTTGAGCAATAATTTTGGTAGTTTCTAGAATTGGCGATGAAGACTTAGAGACAAAAACATTTTCATAACCCAATGAGCGCAGATAGCTGACTAGAGTTTGCACCGCTTCTGGATTATCGGTGCTGTCTTCCACAGCTATGCGAGTCGGTTGCGTCGTTTCCTCAATGTCAGCTATAAAAGAGCCGTGGTTAAAATGTTGAGCCACTAGCTCTTGAATTTTACTTTGATTGGGCAACCAATAACTGATCCCCTGCCGACCATCACCATTAAAGTCTCCGGGTAGCAGTAGCATTTGCACATCAGCGCGCTGAGTTTTGGAGGCAAAGCCGGCTAGGGCGAGTAACTCCTCTAAACTGAGATTAGTATCGATATGAGTGCGGATAACCTCGATAATATCGGGAATTTTCAATAAAGTTGCTGGTTTTAGGGTTTGTTCTACTAAAGACCGCATTAATTGCTGTTGTCGTTGGATACGACCGATATCGCCGTTAGCATCGTAACGAAAACGGGCAAACTGGAGGAATTTCTCGCCGTTGAGGTGTTGTTCCCCTTTTTTCAGGTCAATGTAGAGGTGTTGACTAAAATCTTTGTACTTCATGTCTTTGGGAACATATACCGTCACCCCCCCCAAAGCATCAATTAATTTTTCCACACCCTGCACATTAATGCGAATATAGCGATCAATAGCCACTCCGTCCAAAAGATGACTAACCGTTTCCGCCGTTAAAGCAGGTCCACCGAGGGCGTTAGCTTCATTGATTTTTTTCTCCCCATAACCCTCGATATCGGTACGGGTATCCCGGGGGATGGAAAGCATGGTTAACTTCTGTCTTTGGGGGTCAAAACGCAGTAACAGCATGGTATCGGTTAAACCAGCCAAGGAATTAACCGGGGCATGATAACCCAAATCTGGGGTTTGTGCCTCCTTGACATCGGATGTCAACACTTTCGCGCCAACTACCAGAATATTAACGGGACGGTTGAGGGCGGGAAGTTGCAGATTTTGATAGGATATCGCCTGCTGATTGTTAAAAGCGGCGGCTTCTTGGGGACTAAGAGCAGCTTGTCGCAAAGGTGTGGAGGAGAGAGACACAGCCAACATAGCCCCCGCCGTAGCGGAAACTAGGGCGCAGCCAGTTAAGCCTAGGGCTGTCAGGAACCATTTACCCGACAATCGCCGCTTTTTAACAGGTTTAGCTGCTAATTTGCTTGATTTTCCGCTTTTAAGCCTTGATTTCGTCTTATTAACCACAAATTGCCTCACACAATCACTAAATATCTCCCTAAAACCATCTTTAAAGAGATCAACTATTTTTTTGCTCAGATACCCGGAAAAGATTATTAAACTAATTGGGTTTTCTAGAGAGTTAGCAGATAATATAGCAGAATTTTTCCTTATCGTTGTTCTCCATCGCAATTTTGTCGAAATATCTATACTAGGGTTTGCTGGTGGGGAAGTGGGAAGTGGGGAAGTGGGGAAGTGGGGAAATTGAACTAAAACCCCAAAACCCCAAAACCCCAAAACCCCAACCCCCAACACCTAAAACCTGTCTCGGAGTCTGGGAGTCTCCTATCTCCTCATTGGCTGATTTTTTTGTGCAGAAATAACTTTTGTGGTCGATTAAATAACCAATTGATCAACCAACCGTCGGTTTTTTGCAGACGATAACCGCTACTTAAGTACAGTGACTGGGCCGCTAGATTATTATCGAGAACATGGAGGGAAAGTTCCTCAAAACCCCATTCTCTAGCGATCTGTTCACACTTGAGCAGCAATCTCCGGGCCAGACCGGCACGCCGGCGATCGGGACTAACGGCTAAATTAGAGATATAAGGAATGGGAACAGCTAAAAAAGAACTGGATTTTAAGCCGATTTCCGCCGTAGCGACAATAATTTCCTGAGGACCCGTGGCGGTGACGCTGGTTTGACTGACTACCAGACAGTGATAGTAAGGGGTATCGGCGCGCAATCGTCCCCGTAAGTCCTCGTAAATGCCCAATTTAAAGATAGGACGCAGAAAAGACCAATAATTGGCCGTGGGGAAAAAACTATCGGTGAGAATCTCCGCCAAGCTTTTGAGATCTTGGCTTTGGGCCAAACGCACCTCGACGGCAATGGTGGCATTGTCACCGGTCGCTTCCGAGTCGGAGGGATTAGACAATAGGTATGAGATAAAACAGGAGTCCACTTTAATCACAGGAGTCGGCAGGGAAGGTGGGGATGGCAGTCCTTATCTGGGAAAGGTAAATAGGGGTAGGAGCTAGTTGGGAGAATCAAGCATCTATCTTAAGGAGAATACCGCAATTTTTCAAGACTACTGAATCAAAATCTCATCCATTCTACTGCCTATAGCTCCAGCTGGGGGAAAGACCGCTATTTTTCGGGAATTTTTTTTGATCTCCAGGCAATGGTTAAGATGGGATGATGCCGGTCAGAACTAATCTCTTTCTTTTTGGGTCAATTAACTATATTCTTTAATCTAATCTGTCCTCCTATCCCCTCCATGATCAAAGAAATTTCCGCTTATTTGCAAGTGTTCCGCAGTCAAAAAATGGCGGCTTTGTTATTCTTAGGTTTCGCTTCTGGATTGCCCTTTTTTCTCACCGGTCGCACCCTGCAAGCTTGGATGACCACCGAAGGAGTTGATCTGAAATCGATCGGTTTATTTAGTTTAGTCGCTCTCCCCTACTCTCTCAAATTTCTTTGGTCTCCCTTACTCGATCGCTATCTTCCCCCCGTGCTTGGTCGTCGTCGCGGTTGGATTTTAATCGCTCAAATTTGTTTAACTTTAGCGATTGGTTGCATGGCTTTTCAACAACCGCAACGATCTTTAGAATTATTGGCAATTAATGCTTTACTGATTGCTTTTTTTAGTGCCAGCCAAGATATTGCCTACGATGCCTATCGCACAGATATTTTAGAAAAATGGGAGATGGGGGCTGGGGTAGCGATCGGGGTTTTAGGTTATCGTTTGGCTTTAATTTTAACCGGTTCGATCGCTTTAATTTTAGCCGATCACTTTCCCTGGCCTCTCGTCTATCTTTTCCTAGCTGGATTGATGGCTTTAACGATTATTTGGTCTTTTTTCGCCCCAGCTACTCCCCCTAGAGATGATACTCCTCAAACTCTTTTAGAGGCAGTTTGGTTGCCTTTCCAAGAGTTTTTTCAACGCTATCGATTAGGTCAAGGAATCGGCATTCTCGCCTTTATTGTTCTCTATCGTTTAGGGGATGCTTTAGTTAATAATATGGTGACTCCTTTTCTCTTAAAAACTGGTTTCAGTCAAACCGATATCGGGGCGATACAAGGCGGCATGGGCATGATAGCAACTATGGTGGGAGTTTTATTAGGTGGTTCCCTGTTAAGTCGTTGGGGAATTAATCGATCGCTCTGGATATTTGGTGTCTTGCAAGCTGTTAGTAATTTAGCCTATTTTATTTTAGCAAATTTAGGGCAAAATTATCCTTTTATGGTCTTGGCTATTAATATTGAAAACTTCTGCGGTGGCTTAGTAACTGCCGCTTTTGTGGCTTTTTTAATGAGTCTTTGTAATGCTCGTTTTACCGCTACTCAGTTCGCCCTTTTATCGAGTTTAATGGCCTTTAGTCGCGATATTTTGGTGGCTCCCGCCGGAGTTTTAGCTGAGGCGATCGGTTGGCAGTGGTTCTTTTTAATCACGGTAATTGCCGCTTTACCCGGGTTAGCGTTATTGCCTTTATTCGCTCCTTGGCAAGAGCAGGATTCAGCTAATTTATGAGCTAGGAAGTGATGATTTATTCCTCCGATTTCACTCGCATAACTACTAAAGTCATATCGTCGCTACTGTCATTTACCAACCCAGTAAAAGCGGCAACTTTCCCAAATAAATATTCTAGAATCTGTTCGGGATCGGTGTATTTTTGACAGGCTTCTTTAACTGCCGATAGCCAATTTTTCTGCTCAAATCTTTCTCCTTTCGAGTTAACTGCATCGGTAAAGCCATCGGTATAATAGATCAGCGTATCTCCCGCTTCTAATTGCACTTGGGCATCGTCATAGATAGAATCGGCCTCTAAACCCACTAATGTCCCTTCCGTGTCGAGAGACTCTAACTCTCCCGTTTTGGCCCGCCACCAGAGGGTGGGATAATGGGCAGCATTACTGTAGCCAAGACGGCGCGTCAGGGGATCATACTCGGAATAAAATAATGTCACGAAACGATGAGAATTATCGAGATCGGCATACATAACCCGATTGAGATGACGCAAAATCTGGGCCGGGGAGTGACGATTTAACACTTCCGCTCGCAACATTCCCCGGGTCATGGTCATCAATAATCCTGCTGGGACACCTTTACCCATGACATCACCGATCACTATACTCCAAGGAGCGGTACTAGCTTCCATTTCCGCCTCCCTTGCCGGTTTAAATTGATCGTAGTTGCAGGGGATAAAATCATAATAATCGCCACCAACGCGATTAGCCGTTTGGCAGTGGGCTGCCAATTCTACCCCCTGAATTTTCGGACATTGCCGGGGTAAAAGACGATTTTGGATTTCGGCAGCGATTTCTAACTCTCGATCCTGACGTTCCTTAGAACGTAATTCGATCGTTAATTCATTATTAGCTATAGCCACCGCCGTTTGATCGGCCACTAGCTGCAGCAGTTTACGACGGGTGGGTGTCCAACCATAATCGGGATCGCGACTGAAAACGTATAAACGCCCCCGCTCACTATTTTTTACCAAAACAGGCGTACTATAAACCTGCGTACCTTGTCCGAGAGTTTGCCGGATCTGATGGTCGAGACTATCGAGAAGCGATCGATGATTTTTATTCTCAAGTGCCGGTTCTTGGTTTAATTGTCGGATAATTGCCTCTAATTGTCGGCGTAGTTCCCCATTAATTTGATTATCTTGGCAATGGAGTTGATCAAGCGCCACTTGACCGTTATTTTTGCTCAAAATCAATGCCCCTCCCTCCGCGTCTGCCACTCGTGCGGCCATCAAGGGGGTAAGATCGAGGAATTGGTTTAAATTATTGAAACTCCGCAGGGCAAAACCGAGGGAACTTAAGAGATTTTGAACTTTGTTTTGTTCGCGATATAAACTGGCGACTAACTCTTTTAAGGCTAAAATTGGCTTGATATCGGTACTGTGATCGCCCATATTGACGGTGGGAGTGGTGAGGGTGTCGCTCGGTTCCGGCTCAGAAAGCATAAAATGATCTTTGTGGCGGTGACATGATTATAGCTAGATGGTCATTGGGTTATGACCTGTTTAAGTCTAACAGTATAGTGGATCTTTTCCTGACCGCCACAATTTAACCCTGATGTTTTACTATTTCTGTTTTGTCACACCGAAGGCTGAGGCTGATAGCTTGACCCTATAATAATTAGAAATATGTAACTCGATCAACTGACTTTATGACCTTGCCTCTCGATGTTCCCACGGCGATTAATCAACGTCGTTCCATTAAAAATTTTACCACCGATCCGATCGCCCCAGAACTGCTGAAAACCCTAGTAGAATTAACCGTTGCCGCACCTAGTAGTTTCAACATCCAAGATTGGCGAATTATTTTAGTACAAGATGAGGCACAAAAGGCCGCTTTAGCCGAGGCCGCTTGGGGACAAAAGCAAATTATCCAAGCGCCGGTTACTTTTGTTTTCGCTGCCGATGCTGCCGCAGGAGGAGGAGATCTAACTCCTATCTATGAACAGGCTCTCAGTACAGGTGCCTGGAACGAAGGCACGGTAAAATATTTTCAACAGGCAATCCCGGGATTTCACAGGGATTTGGGCGAAAAAACCCGGGAATACGCGATTAAAGATGCCATGATCGCCGCTACTCATCTGGTTTTGGCTGCCGAAAGTCTCGGTTTATCTAGTTGTTTTCTCAACGGTTGGATCGAGGACAAGGTAAAAGCTGTGATTGGTGCTGCCGATCATCCCCATCTGGCGATCGCTGTTGTCGTTCCCATCGGTTACGCGGCGGAACCACGGCTTAATCCGGGGCGTTTACCCTTAGATTACAATGTTTTTGTGGATCGCTTGGGTAATCCCTATCAAATCTAAACTTTAGCGATGACTTTCTCTCCCTCAGCTTGGTTAACGCCCTTTTTTAACACTCCCCTTTGGCGCGCTGGGGGTGTGTCCATCACTCTTGGTTGGATTATTGGTACTCTTATACTGTTTATTCTTGTCACCTGTCTGACGATCGCTTTTAAAAGTTTACTAAAAAATCGTCTGCTGAAAAGTATCGGTTTTGATGAAGGTAATCGAGAAGCGATCGCAACTCTGGCTAGTTTTGCTTTTGGGGCTTTTGGTTATATTATCGCCCTACAATTGACTGGATTCAATCTCGCTTCGATCGCTGTTTTAGCCGGTGGTTTGGGGGTGGGTATCGGTTTCGGTTTGCAGGAGTTAACCAAAAATCTCACCAGTGGTTTAACTTTGTTGGTGGAACGCAAGTTAAAAGTGGGCGATTTTATCGAATTTGAGCAAACAAAGGGTTATATCCGGGAAATATCGATTCGTTCCACCACCATTCGCACTGTTGATGGTGCAGAGTTAATCGTTCCTAACACAATCTTAACTAGCAATCGCGTCCAGAATTGGCATTATCCCGACTCGCGCATTCGAGTCATTGTGCCGGTGGGAGTTGCCTACGGTACAGATCCTTTGATAGTGACGGAAATTCTGCTGCAATCAGCCTATATGTCGGGAGAAATTGCCTTTAATCCGCTTCCCAAGGTGATTTTTAACGGTTTTGGTGATAGTGCTTTAAATTTTGAGTTGTGGGTATGGGTGGAAAAAGTCGAACGGGCCGTTTTTATGAGAAGTTCCCTACACTTCATTATCGAGCATAATCTGCGTCATCGGGGCATAACGATTCCTTTTCCCCAGCGAGAGTTATGGTTGCATAATACCGACAGTTTTGAGGCAGTTAAGGAACAGGATCGGGAGATAGTTAAACCTTCAAAACCGCTATCGTTAAAAGAAATGTTATTGGAGGTGAGTTACTTTAAACATTTTAACGATCTGCAATTGCGTGTATTAATTGAAATGGGTTGTCGTAAACATCTGCATGACGGGGATATTTTAATTAGACAGGGAGAAAGAACTAATTATTTCTGTATTGTTTTGCAGGGACAAATGGATGCTTTTTATGAAAACGATAAAATCAGTCGTAAAATTTTTACTTTTAATAAAGGTCAATATTTTGGGGAATTACCGTTAATATTAGAGGTTCCCTATCCCACCACTATGCAAGCAGTGGGGGAAACCTTGTTATTTTTGCTCGATCGTCAGGGGTTTCAGCATCTTATCACTACTTATCCGGCTCTAGCGGAGGAATTCACTCAGGCACTCACCCAACGTCAAGAGGAATTGCGCGAATGTCAGCAGAAATTGGGAGAAATGGGGCTTTTAGACTCGGAAGACCTGAAAAATCCCGTCTCTTGGCTGCGACAACGGTTAAAGAGCTTTTTTGCGACTTAAAAGGGAATGACAACAGATTTACAGCCTTTTTTCTCTAGCAGTTATCTTAATGATGAGGTACGAAGCTGAGAATAGGGAGTCGCTACCTGCGGACAACTGATCAGATATCCCTGTTGTTTTCAGGGATGAGAAGATGTGGACTTCCAAACCCCCTCATACTCCCAGTCAAACCAAAATTTAAGTTATACTTCATCTATTTTAGCTTTTAATAGCAGGCTAGGGAAAAATCCTAAAATCCGAAAGAATAACCGATTTTTAACTTTAATTGACTTTGATCATTGCCATTAGTGGCAATATATCCCTCGATACCCCAATCGATCACACCTTGGCGATTAATTTGCTGACGAATTCCCATACCAGTGCGAATTAAAACCCCACCATTACTATTATCGCTGGTAATTACGCCCAATTCTGCTAAAAAAGTGCGATCAAAACGTTTCGGATAACCAATTGGTCGCGAGTAACCGAGAATTGCTGCCGGTAAAAAAGATTGATCGCCGTCATCGGGATCGGTTTTTATGTTTAAATCGAGATTAAGATGCAAGCGATCGAATTGACCAACAGTTTTACTGGCAATTCCCCGCAGACGAAAATCTAATCCCCTAGCATTATTTCCCGTCGGTAATCCTAAATCGGTACGAATGGCAAAAGCGGGAATATTATCGTATTCACGATTGAAATTATAGAAAAAACCTACAGATAAATTTCCCACATCAAAATCCGTATCATCACTATTAACTCGACCTCCCACCTGCGGATCGATGCCGATAATAATATGACCATTGCGAATAATACCGTTGAGGTATTCAATATCAAACTCACCCCCAAGATTACTATTTTCAGGAAAGACTAGACTTCCTCCAAATTCTATCGATTGTTCCCCAAAACCAAGACTTTCAGCATCATCAAAAGAAAGGGGACGACCGGAATCAAGATTGTTATGATCGTTGGCAAAAACTGGATTAGTAAAACTGGCAACTAAACCCACAGCAATTAATAAAAATCTTCTCATTTTTTCAGTTCCTCTTGATCATTGCTGTCGTCAGGTTTTTTCTCCGTATTAGGAGGGTTTTCTGGAGAGTAATTTTCGTGGTTATGGTGTTGGTGATCTCCTCCCTCATCTACTTGAGAATCATCAGGTTTTTTCTCAGAATTATCATGATTATCGTGATTATGACCTTCGTGAGAAATATCTGTTGGCATTAATCCCATACCCGGAATTCCTGACTCAAAACGATGATCATGTAGTCCTTCACCACCATAATTTTTTCCCGCTGCCATTCCTTGATGATTAGCAGCCATTACTAACCAAATAGCGCGGGTAATTTGTTCGTCTTTTTGTTGGGGAGTTAGCCAATCTGATGCCAGAATATCATTAACCATATCGTGCAACATATGCAGGTTATCGAAGGTGTTAGATATTGCGGGAAAACGTCGGGCAAACTTGGGACTAAGTTCGGCAAACATCGGCATAAAAGCTCGATCGGTGCGATACAATTCCTGACTATGGTATTGTTTTCCTACCTGTTTATAAGCTTGTTTTTGTTCTTCTAGCGTCTTCTCATAGAGCAAGTCATACATTGTTCCTTGTAACCAATGGTAGCCCCAAAATAAGCCATTAACTTTCGGATATTTCTGGCGAAAGGCTTTAGAATAAGGCTGGGAATCCAGATAACCCATATTCATGGGTAATCCCGTAATCGCATAGGGAACTTTTGTCAAGTAAAATTGATATAATTTTTCAATTTCCGCCTCTTTTTCCTTGTTGGTTAATTTGCTGCTGGCTAAAACATCAACGGTTTGAGCATGGAAAATATGCGCCCACTCGAAAACCTGTTCTAAAACACCGTATTTTCTGCCAAAAGTTGGGGAAATATTACCCTCATCGGGCATAAATTTAGGCGGATTTTTTAAAACCCAATTAATTTTTTGGTATGTCTTAGTTTCTAAATCTTTCGCTTTTCCTGTTACGATATCTTCGTAGGCAAAGGCATGACCAACAGCGATCGCATTCAAGTCTAAAGCTAAATCTCTGACATTATAAATGGCATTGTTATAAACCCCTCTTTGGGGATAAATATGATTACGTTGCTTGTTATACATCCAAGCTGGTATATTATCAGGAATTGCTTGTAAAGTCTGAGTTTGAGGTGAATCAAGATGTAAATGTTGAGCAATGACAGGAGTAGAAATCATTGCTACAGTTACCAATAAAATTAACTTTTTCATGATAGTTAAACCTTGAGATTAGGGCAAATAAATTGATCGTCTTTTACTGGTGTATCCGTCCATCCTTGCAGGGTTTCGGTTAATTGTTGACGCAATAAAAGCAATTGTTCCACTTGTTGATCGATCTCAGCAATATGTTTAATTAATTTTTCTTGAATATCTCCACAGGGTAACTCACCATGGTCATGAATTACTAAACATTCGCGGATCTCTTGCAGACTCAAACCCAAAGATTGCAATCTTTTGACAAACAGCAAGCGATGGACAGTATCGGGAGTAAATAGGCGAAATTGTCCCTCTGTCCTCTCAGGGGACTGAATTAGTCCTAATTCCTCGTAATAACGAATCGTTTTAATCGAAACACCACTTTCTAGGGAAAGTTGACCGATTCTGAGCATTATTTTTGCTCCTTAATCCTATCGTTACCCTATTATAAAATCTCCCCCTGACTGGAGAATCAAGGGGGGGGAAAGAAATATTTTTTTAACTGACTTTACACTCAACTCCAAAACCGACCAAGAGAACTTTTTCCAAGGGTTCCCCCTCCTGGGGACGTTGATAGTTAATAATTTTGCGAATTCGCAGGTCTGGATTGATTAAAGTAATTGAATCCACGGAAACACTGCGAGTATAATTGGTGGTCATTAATAACTCTCTGGTGGTGGAATCAAAGCGAAAAGCGGAGATAATTGGTCTTGCTTCTTCGTAGGCGCGATCACGAAGATAATCCCCTTCTAAATAACCGTTATTTTCTACTTTAACCACAAATAAAAGATTAAGATTTTGTCGCACTTCTTCCCCTTTTTCCGAGATGGTATAGAAACCTAAATTAAACCCGGGGATACTTTCTAAATCCGCAATATCAGGATAGTTATTATCTGTCAGAACTTTCTGTTTAATCTCCCTGGTGAGGGGTTGAATGAGGAATTCAGTACGGGAACGTTCCACTTCTTGATCGGCTAGATAATGATAGGTTCTTTCCGTTTGCCAACTACCGACACAATAGGCAAAAAATTGCTGAAAAACTTCGGTATTCATAGACTTCATTCTCCTCTTGTCAGTATTTTAATTTTGAGTTATTTTATCAGTAACTTGTTCCCGATTTTCAAAACCATAACAATCTCGAACCAGATAAAGTGGTCGGCCCTTTACTTCCTCATAAACCCTGCCAATATATTCGCCAATAATACCAAGAGTCAGTAATTGAATTCCTCCTAAAAATAAGATAGCAACCATCAGAGAAGCGTACCCAGGTACATCGATTCCTAAAATAATAGTCCTGAGCATTAAAAAACTAGCATAAACAAGACTAACAAGTGCAATGATAAATCCTACATAGGTCCAGACTTTCAGAGGTAAAAAACTAAAAGAGGTAATACCATCGATGGCAAAATTCCATAATTTCCAGTAATTCCATTTAGTTTGTCCTTGATACCGGGGTTCTCGATCGAATAAAATTGATGTCTGTTTATATCCCACCCAAGCAAATATTCCTTTCATAAATCTTTGACGTTCGGGCATCTTTTTAATTGATTCTACCACTCGGCGATCAATCAAGCGAAAATCTCCCGTATTAGGGGGAATAGGAACCCGACTTAATTTATTAATGACTTGATAGAAACCTTCTGCGGTGAAACGTTTCAACCAACTTTCGCCAATTCTAACCCGACGGGACGCATAAACCACATCATAACCCTGCTGCCATTTTTCGATCATTTCGGCAATTAATTCGGGGGGATCTTGTAAATCAGCATCAATAGGAATGACTGCCATTCCTTGACTGTAATCAATTCCTGCTGACATGGCAATATCTTTACCAAAATTCCGGGATAAATTAACCACTTTAATTTGTCGGTAACGTTGATGATATTCCAGGAGATTTTTGAGAGTATTGTCACGACTACCATCATTGACGCAAACGACCTCATAACTGGTATTTAGTGTCTCTAAAACCGCTAAAAGTCGCCCAAAGAGAGCATCGATATTTTCTTCTTCGTTATACAGAGGAACAACAACAGATATTTTCACCGGTATTTGATTTGATAGCATATTAATTGACAAAAAAATAGAGAAATTTCCTAACAAATATCAGCAGTTAAAACTTGTTCGTACTTACCTGCTGCTTGCTGCCAAGTATAATTATCTTCGATTAACCTGCGAGCATTTCTAGATAATTTTTCTCGTAACTCTGCCGATTCAAAAAGACTACTAATCGCCGTACAATATTCATCAATACTATTAGCCCTTAAGGCTGCTAAAGGAACATTATTTCCTGCCACTGTTAACCCTTCTAAACCTCGATCACTGGCTACCACCGGCACTCCCGCAGCCATAGATTCTAGGGTTTTAAACTTCATTCCAAAACCCGTTCTTAGGGGAATAACTGCCACAGTTGCCTGATGAAGATAGGTGGTCATTGATGGTACTCGTCCCGTCACAATCACTCCTTTTAACTTAGTTAATTCTTGCACTTCTAGGGATGGATTAGCACCGACTAGAGTTAAAGTAGTATCGGGGTAAGTAATTTGAAGACGAGGTAAAATTTCCCTAGCTAAAAAACAGGCCGCATCGATATTAACCCAATAATCTAACCCACCGATAAAAACTAAATTATGTCCAGCAGGCTCCTCGGGACGATAAGGAAATAAATCTAAATCGACTGCATTAGGAATTAAATAAATCTCTTTCTTAGGAGCGAATTCTCGCATTTGTTTTTGATCATCATCGGTGGTGACGACAATTTTTGAGAATTTCTGCACAGTTTTTTGTTCGTAGCGACGCAGGAGAGGAAGGTAGAGACGATCCCGTAATTTTTGACTAGAAACCCCAATTTCTAATTGACTTTTGCAGGTTTGATAGAGGGAACTATGCACATCAATTACTGTCCTAATTTGCCTTTGCCATTCGGAACGAATATAAATTTCATTAACGCTATGTTCACTGGTAATGACTGAGAATTTTTGACTCTTAACTGCCCTATCTATCCAGTTCTGCATCTCTTGAGAATAGCCAAAAAGTACATTGGGAGGGGTTCCCGTTTTCAGGAATTGAGCTAATCTTTGCAGTTTAGCAATTATTCCAGTTTTGGCATCTTGAGGACGGGGAAAAACTACCAATTCACTAACAAAGTTACCTAACTTTTCTACCTCCTCATCGCTGACATCAGCAGTACGCTGAACGATGAGAGTAATATCATGATTTTTGCTGAGATACTTGAGTAAATTAAAAGTTCTGCCCTGAGTTCCTCCTTTGCTGGGTGGATAGGGAAAGGTGGAACTAATCATTAAGATATTCATGGCTATTTCTCTAAACGATTTTCTACCATCATGCGGACAATATCAGTCATTTTGTATTGTGCTTGCCAACCTAATTTTTCCTTAGCTTTGTTGGGATTGCCGCGACTAATGGCTAAATCTGTTGGTCTTAATAAACTTCGATCGGAAATTACATGATCTTGCCAATTTAAGCCCACAGTAGCAAAAGCTGTGGCCACAAAATCCTCCAGTTTTGAACTTTCTCCCGTGGCAATGACGTAATCATCGGGTTGCTCCTGTTGCAGCATTAAATACATCGCTTCAACGTACTCCGGCGCCCAACCCCAATCCCTTTGAATATCCATATTTCCTAAGTGTAAAGTCTCGGGACTTCCTTGGGCAATTCTAGCCACGGCAGCAATAATTTTTTGGGTAACAAAGCGCTCGGGACGCAGGGGAGATTCATGATTGAAAAGTATGCCTGAACAGGCAAAAATTCCGTAGGCTTCTCGATAATTAGCCACTTCCCAAAAAGCCGCCGATTTGGCCACAGCGTAGGGACTGCGAGGACGAAAAGGGGTATTTTCGTCGGCAGAATTATCGCCGATATCCCCGAAACATTCACTCGATCCGGCATTATATAATTTAATTTTTGCTCTGGTAAATCGAATTGCTTCTAAGAGATTTAAGGTTCCCGTGGCAATACTTTCTAAGGTTTCCACTGGCTGCTCGAAGGATAAACCCACAGAACTTTGTCCAGCCAAATTATAGACCTCATCGGGCTGAATTTTAATTAACATCTGTAGGACACTGCGAAAGTCATTCAGTGCCATTGATTCTAGTTTTACCTGTTCCTTGATTCCCAAACGTTTCAGGTTACTAAAAGAGGACATTTGGGCATCCCGGGAGGTGCCACAAACTGTATAGCCGGCTTTTAACAGTAATTCGGCTAGGTAGGCTCCATCCTGCCCCGATATACCACAAATTAACGCTTTTTTACTCATTTATTTACAATAATTTACTTTTGCGGGTTTAACATCGCCTTGGCGGCCTCGCTTAAATAACCGATTTGTCCGTAGGCATAGAGAAGATTATCAAAGCTTTTAGCGGGATCATTGATAAATTTGACATATTTAACCAATCCTCTCACCAAACGCTCACCTCCTCGCCTAAATTGAGCCAATCCCGTCCTTCCTGCCACTTCTTCCCGGTAGTGTTCGCTGATGCCT
Source organism: Microcystis flos-aquae FACHB-1344 (assembly GCF_014698375.1). Classification (NCBI taxonomy): domain Bacteria; kingdom Bacillati; phylum Cyanobacteriota; class Cyanophyceae; order Chroococcales; family Microcystaceae; genus Microcystis; species Microcystis flos-aquae. Next base: position 27,824 of record NZ_JACJSW010000058.1, read on the forward strand.
TGCCACCAACTACGACGCATAAACCATTGACGATTGATTCTTTCCGGGGCAACATTGTGTTCCACCAATGCTGCGGGAAAATAGCCTACTTGCCATCCCTGGGCGAGTGCTAGTTCTGTAGTGTATAATTCCTCGTTAGAAAGAAGTTTTTTACCAATTCTTCCCAAATTAGGGTCAAAACCGCCAATCTTCTCCCAGAAATCTCGCCGGATTGAGTAATTAACCCCTCGCGGAGTTAAATCCGCTTGGCTGATATATACCACATTGTCGCCCAAATCGAAAGCCCCTAAACCCCCTGCTAACTCATCGGATAACCAATTGGGTTGACTGTAGCCTTGCGGCCAAATTAAGGTGACTTTTCCCCCAGCTACTGCCAGTTTTTGGTTATTTTCGTAGGCATTTAACAGAATTTGCAACCATTGAGGACTAGCGATCGCATCGTCATCCAAATAAGCTAAAATCGGCGCTCTAGTTTCCTTCGCCCCGCGATTTCTGGCGGTAGATAGCCCTAAAATAGGTTCGTAAACGTATTTTAGCCGCCCATCTCCCAGACGCGACTGGGCTACTTGACGGGTTTTATCGGTAGATGCGTTATCAACCACTAAAATCTCACAATCTGGGCAGGTTTGCCCTAAAAGACTATCGATCGCTCCTTCTAGGTAGTGATCGCGGTTGTGGGTACAGATAATCCCTGCTATTTTAGGAGCCATGGCTATCAAGGTTACTCATTCAATACCCTAAAACTTAACATTCCTTTGCAAAAATGTAAAAATACTTTTTTAACCTGGAGACTCCGAGACTCCGAGACTCCGAGATTGCTTTTTACTTATAGCGTTTCTCGTAAAGATGAAGTATAACCTAATTTGGTATTGACGACCGACTCCCCAAAAGGAAAACTTCCTATCTCACCATGAAGATAACTGCTATAACACTCTCCACTCGACCAATCTAAAACCTAATTTGTTAAGCTAAAAGCTTTGATGTACTTAGTTTATAACCTTCTTTTTAGGTAGGAGAATTGCCAGATACTGTCTTTTGCCTTTTGCCTGTTGCCTCTTGCCTTCAGAAGCTGATTACTGATTACTGATTACTGATTACTGAAAATATTATGCCGAAAGTAACTGTTTGTATTCCCACCTATAACCGCGCCGATTATCTCAGCTATTCGATTAATAGTGTCTTGCGGCAGACTTATGAAGATTTTGAGTTAATTGTTTGTGATGATGGTTCTTCTGATCATACCCCAGAAGTGGTGGCAGCATTTCGGGATTCGAGAATAATTTATCTGCGTCATCCCCAAAATCTTGGTAGAAGTTTAAATATGCGATCGGGTTTTACGGCTGCTCGGGGAGAATATTTTATTAAATTCGATGATGATGATGGACTAACTCCTGAATTTTTAGCGAAAACTGTCCCTATTTTAGATCAAGAAAAAAAGGTTGATTTTGTCTGTACCGATCACTGGATTATTGATAAATTTGGACAAAAAGTTGCCTCGGCAACCCAGGAAAATTCAGCAAAATGGGGCAAAGACAGATTACAACAAGGGATTATTACTGATTTAGAGAGACAAACTTTTTACTATCAAAGTTTACAGGTGGGTTCGACTCTTTTTCGTTATCAATCTTTAGCCGATGTGGATTATATGCGCTCTCCAGCGGATGGTTGTGAAGATTTTGATTTATTAGTGCGTTTAGCTTTAGCGGGAAAACAAGCTTATTTTCTGCCAGAATTATTAATGGAATATCGTTTCCATGGCGGTCAAACTAGCTTAAAACAAGCGGTTCACTTTTTGCAAGCAAAACTGTTTTGTACAGAAAGTTATCACTTTAATGATCTAAAATTAGAAGAAGAAAGAGTAAAAAAAGCGGCTTTTTTACAGGAATCTTTGGGAATAAAATTAATTGAAAAGGGAGAAACCGAAGCTGGGCGAGTTTTAATAGAAAAAGCCTCGCAATTGTTAGGAAAATCCCGACGAGCTAGACTGGGTTTACTGCTTTCCTATTTACCTCTAAATTTGAGACAACTGGCTTTTCAAGGTTTCCGTCAACTACGCTCCAAAGATTACGCCGAACAGGTAAGAGCCGTCTAAACTATAATTTATAGCAGTTATCCTAATGGTCGGGTAGGAAGTTTTCATTTTGGCAAGTCGGTCGTCGATACCAAATTAGGTTACACTTCATCTTTGTGGCAAAAGCCACCAGTTTTTAAATTTAACTATCTATGGATACTATTCACGTTACAGGAATTCGTGCCTACGGTTACACAGGATATCTGGCCGAAGAACAGGTTTTAGGTCAATGGTTTGAGGTAGATTTATCCCTAGAACTTGATATCAGCATTGCTGGCAAAAGTGACGCGATTGAAGATACCCTAGATTATCGACAGGCGATCGAAATTGTCAAACACCAGATTGAAACCAGCAAATTTGCCCTAGTGGAAAAATTGGCCACGGTTATCGCTGAGGATATCCTACAACTCGATCGAGTGCGACAGGTAAGAGTACAATTATCGAAACCTGCCGCCCCAATTCCCCATTTCACCGGTAAAATCACCATCGATATTACTAGATCTCGTTGAGTTTACGGGTATGATCGACTAAACTTCGCGCAAAAGCGTCAAAACGTTGGGAAAGCTTCTCGTCAAGGATTTCTCCTTCTTCGTTGAAGACTTTCCACGCTTGTCCTAAACCAATTTGTTCCGGAATTACCCAAGCGTGAACCCAACGGAGAATGATTCTTAAGTCATTTAGGGCGTTACTATTGGATTGGCCGCCTAAAACACTGATTAATCCAGCAACCTTTCCCGATAACTCCTCAAAACTCATTAAATCTAGGGCATTCTTCATCACACCACTGACACTGCCATGATACTCCGGTGTCGCCAAAATTAATCCCGCTGCCGATTTAACCGTTTGCTGCATTTTGGCCACATCGGGATAGTCAGAATAGTCATCTCCCCCGTTACAGAAGGGTAAAGAGAGTTTTCTCAGGTCAATTATCTCTGTTTCTACTCCTAACGCCTGTACTCGACTGATAGCAACTTCTAACGCCATCGCACTATAGGATCCTGGGCGTAAACTGCCATTAATACCAACAATTTTGATCATAGAACTTATACAAACTCATAACGACTACATATAAGCTAACAAAAAAAGAGACAATTGGGGAAGCTTAGTTAAAAAAATATGTCGATGGGGCGGAGGGGGCGATCGATCTAAGTTTTAATGGGAGTAGAAAGAAAGATTTATTCCATTTCCCCTCATTGCCATGCCAGAATTTCTCGATTTTCTCAAACATAAATACGCCTATGTGGCTATTGGTGAATTCAAACCGGGGTGTTTTTCCGAAGCCCAAAAACTCTACGAAAAGGCCGTTTCCACCTATTCCACGGGATTCCAGGGGGCTTTTCTGCTGCAAAAACCCGGAACCGACGAAGGAATTGCCGTGATCATCTGGGATAAAATCGATGATATGGAGGCAAATAAAAGCGAAGCCCACGAATTATTGCTGAAATCCATGGCTCCTCTGTTTGCGAAACCGCCTGTCACCGATTTTTATGAAGTATGTAGCGAGATAGAAGGTTCCCCCATTTAAGGATAATGTTTCTTTTCGGTGGCGATTAATTTGGCGGCTAAAACCCCGCCTAGGAAACCAAATAAATGTCCTTGCCAAGAAATCCCCGGACGGGAAGGCAAAACGCCCCAAATTGTGCCACCGTAGAGTAAAAAGACTAAAATTGACAAGAGTATAGAAGGAATATTTCTTTGGAAATAGCCCCGCAGTAATAAAAAACCTAAATAGCCAAAAATCAAGATACTTGCCCCGATATGGATGGATCCGGGAGTAGCAAATAACCAGACTCCTAACCCCCCCACCAGCATAGTCAACCCAGTCACAATAAAAAAGTCACTGGTTTCCTGTAACATCACCAACCAACCGAGAATCAGGAAAGGAACCGTATTAGCGATAAGATGGGGAAAGTCACCGTGTAGGAAAGGTGCGAAAAGAATACCCCGCAATCCGATGACTTGATGCGGAATAATCCCGAAAATGTCTAAACTGCCCCGAAAAACAAATTGATCTAAAATCTCTAACAGCCAAAAAATCGCCACAAAGGTAGCGAGGATTATTGCTTGGGTTTTTATTTCTTGCCGAGATCCTTGACTCATAAGATTGATGGATGAGCTATTTTTTCCCATTATAGCCCCCCACATCAGTTATCAGTTATCAGTTATCAGTTATCAGTGATTCAGTTACCAGTGATTCAGTTACCAGTTAAGTAGGTGGGTGGAATTAAATATAAGATGAACGTAGGTTGGGTTGAAGCATGAAACCCAACGCCTGCATGGGTTACGCTACCGCTAACCCATCCTACAAATAATTGTGCCTCCCTACTTATCAGGTGTGAGTTATCAGTTTACTGTTTACTGTTTACTGTTTACTGCGGGACAAAGAGTGGCTAATTGACAGGAAAAACAAGCGGGATTTCTTGCTTTACAAACTGCCCGGCCGTGGTAAATAATACTAATAGAAAAAGTTTCCCAATCCGGTTGAGGTAGTAAAGCCATTAAATCCCGTTCAATTTTCACTGGATTGTTATTAGTAGTTAAACCCAAACGATTACTTAAGCGCTTAACGTGGGTATCTACTGTCACCCCCTCAATAATCCCGTAAGCGTGAGCGAGTACCACATTAGCCGTTTTTCTAGCTACCCCGGGTAAAGTTAATAATTCCGCCATTGTCTTGGGTACTTCCCCCTGAAAATCCTTGAGGATTTTTTGACAAGCACCCTGAATATTTTTAGCTTTATTGCGATAGAATCCCGTGGAACGAATGAGCGTTTCTAACTCCTCTCGCTCGGCAAAAGCTAAGGATTTAGCATCGGGAAAACGAGCGAATAAAGCAGGAGTCACCTTATTTACCCGCTCATCAGTGCATTGTGCCGAGAGAATCACTGCCACCAATAACTGCACGGGAGTTTGATAATTTAAGCTACAGGTTGCCTCTGGATATAATCGCTTTAAGTTGCTTAAAATTTCTAGGGCGCGCAGTTGAGGTTCAGTTTTTTTTCGAGAGTCCATCACTGGAATAAATCCTGAAAAACTGCTAGGTTAGCCGTGTCGCGCACGATTAAGAAAACTCCTAATCCTAAGAGTAAAACTAGACCTGTTTGCATGATGTTATCTTGCAGTTTAGTTGGGAGAGGTTTACCTAACAAAGCCTCGATTAATAAAAATACTAATTGACCGCCATCAAGAGCAGGTAAAGGCAGCATATTAATTACCGCTAAGTTAATACTAATTAGGGCGGCAAATTGAAAAAGATTACCCGCATCATTACGAGCGATTGCCGCTCCATATTCGACAATTTTAACCGGTCCTGCTACCTGTTGAACACTCTCTTTGAAGTTACTAACTAACTGCCCAAAACCTTGAACGGTTAATAGGGTTAATCGCTGAAATTCACCCGCACCTAAGCTAAAAGCTTGCCCAAAATTATCGGCTTTCAGGCGAGTTTCTTCACCGTTAGGAGCCAATCTCACCCCAATTTTACCCTGACCATCACTTCCCAATTCAGGAGTAACGATTAAATCGATCGTTTCTGTCGGGCGTTTGATGGTTAATTTTAGGGGTTGATCGGGGGAAGATTGAATAATGTCACGGAAGTCAATAATGGCATTTTGAGAAGCACCAAGGGGCTGATCATTGATAGCGAGAACAATATCCCCCGCTTGCATTCCCGCTTGTTTAGCGACGGAATTTTCAGCAGTGAAAACTTCAGGAATAATTACCCCTTCTTGATAGTTAATTTGGGGAAAACCCACCGTAGCGACTTGGGTAACAAGCAAAAAATAGGCAAAAATTAAATTAGCAATTACTCCCGCACTAATGACGATAGCTCGATCGAAAACAGGACGATTGCGTAATAAATCAGGATCGTTATTGGCAATTTGACTATCGGGATCGTCATCGGGAAAACCAACGTAACCCCCTAAAGGAATGGCGCGGAGGGCGTATTCCGTTTCTTTACCTTGATATTTAGCTAAAGCTGGACCAAAACCGATGGAAAAGCGATTAACATGGATAGATTGCCAACGAGCAGCGGCAAAATGACCCAATTCGTGAACGACAATTAATAGGGCAAGTACACCGATCGCTATTAAAACTGACATGATGATCAAATTATAATGACTTAGCTTTTGTTTATTGTAAGCGATCCTCTTGGATAGATTTCAAAAAATCTGGAGTTATCGCTAATTTTTCGATCATTTATGATAGAAGTGATCTTAACTGCCTAATCTGACCCAACGGAGAGCGATCGATGCCTTTGAGTGAGCGCGCCCAGCAATTAATCCCAAAAGCGAGAATCATCAGTTTCGCTAATTGGCCCTATCAGCAATCAGCGATCGCTATTTGGCAACAAGCGGATGATCAAACTCGCTATCTCAGCGATAGCGATTTAGATACTATCGTCAATTTAGAGCCTGATTTACTTGTTTATAGTCAACAAGCTCGAAAACTGCGGGATAATGCTACTTTTATCGTTGATAACGCTCGGGCGATGATTTCGGCCTTAGAAGCCTTAAAACAATACAGCTTAGAGTATTTTAGCGACTCAGAGAAAAACGCAATTACTACCTATTTTGATCACTTAATTACGGTTATGAAAAAGTTTTAAAACTGCGGCATTTAATCTGTGTTAAAATAATCAAGTCAACAGTTGAAAATGCCGCTCACCGAGGTTAAAACCCCGTTGAAACTCTCAAATCATCGGCGCAGGTGAGCCTCTGAGGGCCAGCCAAAACCTTGAGTGATCGCCCAGCGGGTTGAGGTAGTTGATAAAATAAGGGAGATCAAACCTCTTGCATAATTAATTTTTGAGGGTTCAAAAACGGCACAAATAACGATTAAATTCCATAAAATCTGTAAATAGACCATTTAATTGATTATTATTCATTCTTAATTCTCCTGGCTACTGACTCCCAACCCTAACAACAATTTTTGATTTTTACAAGAGGTCTATTCTATGGATGCCAAAGCGAAATTACTGGAATTGATCGCTGGTAGAAATCGCGGACTCCTGGCGACAGAAAGCGACCGCGTGCGGATTTTAGCGGCGATCGAACAATTGGAGGATCACAATCCCCATCCCCATCCCCTCGAAGTTAAACAACTATTAGGGGGCAATTGGCGTTTGCTATTCACCAGCAGCCGCAACATTCTGGGAATAGATCGCCTACCTTTTTTGCAATTAGGGCAAATTTATCAATATCTCGACCTGAACAAGGCCAAACTCTACAATATCGCCGAAATTATCGGCGTACCTTGGCTAGAAGGGGCAGTAATCGTCTCCGCTACCTTTGAACCCACATCCGAGCGTCGGGTAATGGTCAAATTTGAGCGCTCGATTTTCGGTCTGCAACGTCTTCTCAATTATCATTCTCCCCAAGAATTTATCGAAGCGATCGAGAGTGGCAAAAAATTTCCTCCCCTCGATTTTTCTTTCAATAATCGCCAACAAACAGGTTGGCTCGATATCACCTATCTCGATGAAGATCTCCGCATCGGCCGCGGCAGCGAGGGCAGCGTCTTTATTCTCGCTAAGGAAAAAACCTAACTTACAGAGCTATTCAGGAGACTCCGAGACTCCGAGACAGCTTTTATGTATTCTCCCCACTACCCCACTACCCCACTACCCCACTACCCCACCTCCCCACTTGCTCCCCCAGATGAATGCCCCGATCGGTTAGAATCAAAATATGGGAAAAAAATTATTTATTTTCGGGAACCTTTACTGAATTCTCCCGTCCTCAAGCTCTGAGTGAGGAGTTTATATCCTTAGAGGAAATCCCATGAGTCAATCGATTCCAGCATCTTGGTCACTTGAGGCCAAAAAGTCTCAAAACCCCGTGTCCCCTGACAAACTCTCCAACTACGATCTAATTGCACGCTGTCAGGAAGGGTGCCAGCCTGATCGAGCAGCTTTTGCGGAACTGCTGCGGCGCTATCAAGCTCATATTGATAAATTACTCTATCATTTGGCTCCCGATTGGCAAGATCGCGCTGATTTGGCTCAAGAGGTCTGGATTCGCGTCTATCGCAATATTAACCGTCTCCATGAACCCCTCAAGTTCCGCGGTTGGTTAAGTCGCATTGCCACTAATCTTTTTTACGACGAATTGCGGAAACGCAAGCGGGTTAATCACCCCATTTCCCTCGATGCTCCCCGGCGCGTGGAAGATGGCGAAATCGATTGGGATATCGAGTCCGATTACCCCAGTCCCGATGAACATCTCACCACCCACGAATTCTACGATCAATTACAGTCGGCGATCGCTGATTTACCAGAAGCTTTTCGGACAACTATTATTCTGCGAGAAATTGAAGGCATGGCCTACGAAGAAATTGCCGAGATGACGGGAGTTTCTTTAGGAACTGTTAAATCTCGCATTGCTCGCGCTCGCGCTAAATTACAATCTGTTTTACAGCCCTATTTTACGGAAGGCTAAAGAAAATTGTGGTGATTCGGCACTAACGGCCGAAGTGAGGAGTCGTTAAATTTAACTAGCTCCGTGCTGGTGAAAAGTGATTGCATACCGATCGCTTCTGGTCGAGGTCAACCATGAATAATTATCAACCCGAAGACGTTCAATGGATCAAGTCTTTGTTACGTCACGATGACAGCGATTGCAACTCCGCAACCGAGGATATTTTATTCTTAGATGAGGATAACGAAGAAGCTCATCGTTTCGATTTAATTAGCGCCTATATTGATAACGAAGTAACGGTAGAGGAACGGAAGCTAGTTCAGCATTGGTTAGACCATGATGCTGCCGCTAAAAAACTCTATCAGCAGCTCTTGGGATTACAAACTAATTTAAAGCAAATTCCCGTACCGGCTACTATGGCCAGCGACCGATTAGCAGAACAGGTGTTCAGAAAAGTCGATGGTCAGCGTCGTCGGCAATATTATGTTTATGGTGGCGCAATTTTCACCGCTATGGCGATCGCTGTTGGCTCCTACTTCGTCTCGGGACGCAATGATCCCCTCTCCCAAATGGCGAGCAGTCCGAGCAGTATTAGCCAAGAGGGAGACCATTTGATGATTGCTCTTAACCATCCGATTATGGAGATTCCCGCAACGGAACAGCCAAAAGAGAATGGCCAAAGGTAAGGTCTATTGAGATAAATGCCAGCATTCTCGTGCGATCGCCCAATCTTCCGCCGTAGCAATTACCATCACGCGTACTTTAGATGTCTCGCTGGCGATATCCTCATCCCGGGGACGAGCGGCATTTTTAGCTAAATCTAACTCTAAACCCAAAAAAGGCCAGCCTTGACTGGCTTTTTCCCGTACTAAAGCTGAATTTTCGCCGATTCCTGCCGTAAATACCAACACATCCAACCCCTCTAGAGAAGCGATCATCGATCCGATTAAACCTTTCAGACGATGAATATACATCTCAAATGCTAATTTTGCCCTCTCGTTGCCTTCGGCCATCGCCGTCGTAATTGCCCGCATATCCCCAGAAATACCCGAAATTCCCTTTAAACCCGATTCTTTATTGAGTAAACTATTTAAACTATCGGGATTATATTGATATTCTCGCTCTAGATAAATCAGAATCGCTGGATCGATCGAACCGCTGCGGGTTCCCATCATCAATCCCTCTAGGGGAGTAAATCCCATAGTAGTATCGATACTTTTACCCCCCTTGACTGCCGATAGGGAAGCACCATTGCCCAGATGACAGACCACCATTTTCAACGATTCTAGGGGTTTTCCCAACAATTCGGCCGCCCGTTGCGAGCAGTACTGATGACTGGTGCCATGGAAACCATAGCGACGGATTCCCAGTTCACTCCATTGGTAGGGAATGGGATAAAGAGAAGACTCAGGAGGGATAGAACGATGAAAAGCGGTGTCAAACACTGCTACTTGAGGAACATCGCCCAAAACTTGCTTGATCGCCTCAATTCCTTCTAAATGAGCGGGATTATGACTAGGAGCCAGGGGAATCAGCTTTTTAATCGTTTCTTTGACTTGGGGAGTGATGATGGTAGCCTGGGAATATTCCGTGCCACCATGGACAACTCGATGACCGACTATACTAATGTCGGCGAGGTTGGCTACTACCTTAGTTTCGCCAGTGACTAAGGTATCTAACATCCGAGCAATTCCCGCCGGACGATCCTGACTAGAAAGATTAATTTCCTGTTTAATTCCCTGAGCTTTTACCGTTAAAACCGCGTAATCAGGGTTAACCGTCCAATCGATCCCCGCTTGCCAAATTGGTTGCGGAGGATGGCCGGGGAGAAACTCTAAATCGTACAAACAACTTTTTTGACTGCTCGATCCCGCATTTAAGACCAGAATTTTCATAAAAAAGCTCAATTAGGAGGTGGCTTGTGCTGATCATCGAAAATTTTGGGTCTGAAACCCCGTCGTAGAACGACGGCTTTACTGTTAAATATTAGCACATTTACGAAATATATGCTAGTGTGAAAGGACATGGAAAAAGCCTATTCGTTTCGATTTTACCCCACACCCGAACAAGAGTCGCTATTGCGGCGCACATTGGGCTGTGTAAGATTAGTTTACAATAAAGCTCTCCACGAACGAACACAAGCTTGGTACGAAAGACAAGAAAGAGTAGGATATACTGAAACTTCTTCAATGCTAACTGATTGGAAAAAACAAGAAGAATTAGAGTTTTTAAACGAAGTTAGCTGTGTACCCTTACAACAAGGGTTAAGACACCTACAAACAGCTTTTACTAATTTCCTTGCTGGTCGTACTAAGTATCCTAACTTTAAGAAAAAACATCAGGGAGGAAGTGCCGAATTTACCAA
>NZ_JACJSW010000059.1:0-12191 GCF_014698375.1 Microcystis flos-aquae FACHB-1344
AGAAATCGCAGACGGCGATTTGGTCTGAGATTGAATTTGATTGCTGGTATCTACAATTACGAACTTCGTTACCGACAAAAGGATATATCTTGATTACTTTTGCAAGAGATCTATTGCAAAGGTGAGATGCTCCCTCGAGGTGGTCGGTAGTGGGAACCCTTAGAGAAGGTCAAAACTACACAATATAATCATTCCAGATGAATCCGATAAATTCTAGACTGACAAAACCTTTGTGCCGTCTAGTATTGATATTCTCAATCTTAATTGAAATGACTATATTACTGGACTTACCCCATACATAAATACTAAAAAATCAACAAAACCCTTACTGCAGGTCGCTTCTCAGAAAAAATTGAAAAGACGCTACTGGGTACATTTTTCGCTTGAAAATGGACGTTCGGCGATGCTCAGACGTTCGGCGAAGCTCAGTCGAGCCGTCGAGCCGCTGTACCGTTGACTGTATCTAGAGTCGAGCGATTCCGTAGAGTTGGCTGTATAGTGATCGCTAACCTTATTGTAACAGATGGTGTCATTAATCTCTAGAGTAAGCGATTCCCTCTGTAGCCATGTTTTTGATGGTTTTCTGCCTCGAAACAAGCTATAATAGTGGAAAGGTCAAACTGGAAAATTTTTGCCTCAAACCCTATCTGCGTAAGGACTTCAGGAGTTTGGCGTTTAATAGTTAATTGGTATTATATTGCTTCAACTCAGGCTCTGTAAGACTTTTAGCCATAGCTAGTATTTTTATACTAGGGAAGTTTAGATATTAAAAATATCAGAGCTTAACTGAGTGATGCCGATCAAAAATAAGAGTAAAAATTCTAGTAAAATGAGTATTTAAGTGGGTGGGTGGAATTAAATATAAGATGAACGTAGGTTGGGCTTCGGCCGTGAGATCAGCGTTCGACCGAGCTCACGCCGAGGTCCGAACGGTTGAAGCATGAAACCCAACGCCCGCATGGTTTAGGCTACCGCTAACCCATCCTACAAATAATTGTGCCTCCCTACTTATTAGACATATCTTACTCATTTTCAAACAGTTTAATGGAGTTTTCTTATTCACTTTGGCGAGATTTCTCACCTCAACTGGGTCTTGAAGAATTTCACTGCCATAAAAAGCGAGGGCTGTCAAGAGCCAAAAAGATAAAACAACAAGATACTAATCCTCAATTGATTGGTAAACTCGCACAAAGAGGGATAGCTTATCTTTACAAACATCCTGAATCTATCTCTGCTCAAGGTATTGAATATGTTGGCGATAAGGTTCTCAATTTGCAAAATAGAGATGGAGAAGTAGCTCAAACAATTCAAAATATTTTAGAATTGTATTTTAAATATCCCTTTTTGCAAAATAAAAATGTTATTCATCTTGATTCAGGCAACCAAGCATCTGAAAATATAATACTGCCTATTGACAAGATATACTTAAGAATTAATTATCTTTTTGATTGTGTTATTGAAGAAGAATCTAGAATTCATATAGTAGACTTCAAAACAGGTAAGACACAAGATATAAGACAAGCTTTTGTATATATATTAGTAGGCGATATATATTTTAATTACGAAAAAGAAATAGTAGCATCATTTTATAATTTGGAAACAGCAGAAAGTTCTGAGATTTACTCTCTTGATCCGCAAGAAAAAAATTTTGTTAAACAACGTATACTAGAAATTGCGGTAGCACACAAGCGAGAAATGAAAGATTATAATTGTGGACAAAGGAGTTTTGAAGATATATTTCCCGCCAGCCCTGGACGTGGTTGTTTGAATTGTAGTTATCAATTTTATTGTGAGGACTATGTTGAATATGTCAACGATAATTAATTCTCAAATAGATTATACGAGTACGATGCTTTCTATCAACCATATTGAGAAGACTCGTATTGGGTACTTTTCGGTCAAACAAACTTTATCGGTAGATCAAGGTAATCGTTTATCCTATGAATTGTCTAAAGTTATTGATCATGCTAAATTTATCTACTATCAGGGTAATTTTATCTCTATTCTGACTGCAGACTATTCATCTAAAAATCAAGGAGGTAAATCAAAATGGCAAGAAAAACTAGATGAAATAGTACAAAATCTTCATACAGAAATTGGAATAGCTAAGATAGAAATTGAAAAAATTGATAAATTAGAAAATCCAAAAGCTGAAATAATTTCACGTCTAGCTGTTCGAATTATCCGTTCTTATTTATTAAAACAAGATTACAAAATCAAGGTTAATATAAAAGATAATATATCAGATTTATCAATTTTTAGATATTTAGACCCTTGCCCAGAGAACTTTTCTGGACAAGCTGCTATAGCTTTAAACTGGAAAACATCGGGGTGTTATATGGGAACAGTTAAGCAGTATTGGCTGAGAAATGGTAGAGATAATGACAAGTTAATCAATTTAAGTGTCAATAATAAATTTAATTCTAGAATAGGTGGAATTATACAAGAAATTGTTGGTCTCTGTACCGAATCAGAGAAACAGAGATTATTAAACTATCCTAATGTACATCCCAAAACTCAAGAAGTGATTCGCTCTTGTGATGATTCAGACATAATTGTTGCCGTATTTAATCGAAAATGGCAACAAGATACATATTCTCATTATGTTTTAGACGGCCTAGAGATTTCCATAAATAGAGATAGCGCAGCACTGGTAAAAATTGATTATGATTCCTATCTGCAACAGTCAAAAATAGAATTGCAGGATTGGAAAGCACTACTCGAACAGGGTAAGAAAATAGCAGAATCAGCCTTGTCTATTTGGAATATAATCGTCAATCAATACGTGAACTCTAGAGATTACAGAAATTTATTCTCTGTTTCACAATGGAGACAAGATACCGTTAACCTTCTATTTGGTAATAAATCCGAAAAGAATGTAATTTCTCCCAGAAGTAATCTTAAAAAAGGGCTGTTAGAAGGAGGGGTGTATCGACGGTGTACGGATTTTAATTTACCTTCTAGTCAAATTAGAGCTATCGCTTTAAATCTTACCAACACCTCTGGAAAAACTTTTATAGATAAGTTAAAATCTGAATTGAAAAAATTAGATTTTTCCGTAAACTTTATGGAAAAACTGCTCCTAAATATTCAAGGTAAAATGTCAGAGATGGATGCAGTAGAAATAGAAAATACAATTAAAAAGATATCTGCCTTAGAACCGCATTTAGTGATAACTATACTTCCCAAAGGAGATAAAAAACTTGATATAACTGACCGCGGTAGCTACTATTATCATACCCTTAATCAATTATTATCTAGAGGGATTGCTAGTCAAATGGTAGATGAGGAAAATTTAACTAACTCATATATTTATAATGAATTGATTCTAAGTATTTTAGCTAAACTTGGCAATATCGCTTTTATTTTAGCTGATCCTCTGAAAGTTGCTGACTATTTCATTGGTCTAGATGTTGCTCGTCAGACTAAGCAAAAAACGGTAGGAACAAGAAATGCTTGCGCCTGTGTTCGTATATATGGTTCTCGAGGAGAATTTATAAAATATAAATTAGCGAGTTCTATGTTAGAAGGAGAAGAAATAAATAGTAAAACCTTACGAGAAATTATTCCTTCCGATGAATTATCAGGAAAACGAGTATTAATTTTCAGAGATGGTCGGTTTAGAGGACAAGAATTAAATTTTTTGCGGGAAAGAGCGGCAGCGGTTAATGCAAAAATGATTTTTGTCGAGATCACTAAATCGGGGACGTGTAGATTATTTAATCAAAGGGAAGAGGATTTACAAAAACCTACCCAGTATCTTATTTTTAAACACTCGGAACGAGAGGCTACAGTTGTTACCACTAATCCACCTCTAGCTGTAGGACTAGCACAGCCAATCAGAGTTAGTATCCTTGAGGATGGTGAGATTCCTTCACTAGATGATGTTCTTGAAGCTACAATTAAATTGTGCTTATTGCATCATGGGTCTTATAAAGAAGTAGGAGTACCAGTACCAATTTTTGCTTCTGATAAAATAGGATACAAAATGTTAAAAGGTTTGAGTCATGTAAAACCAGAAGGGTGTCAACAATGGTGGCATTAAAATTTAATTTTACTATGGATAAACTAAATTATTATCAAAACATAATCAAGAAAATTCTCACAGAATATGCAAAATTTTCCTCACAAGTACCCGATCAAGACATAGAAGAAATATTGATATTTGACGATGATAGAAGCCAATATTTTTGGTTTAATATTTGCTGGAAAAATGGCAAAATAATTAAAGCAATTTCCGTTTATCTTCGTCTAAAAAATGACAAAATTTATATTGAAGAAGATTGGACAGAAGCAGGTATCGCCACGGAATTAATGCGCGGAGGAATTCCCAGCAGTGAGATAGTTTTAGCTTTTCAACCTCCCGAAGTGCGACAGTTTACCGAATTTGCGATCGCCTAAAAATTATTCTTTACTTTCTCGTCAGATGAGGAGTAGCTAAAATCGAATATTTAAATATACTTGTTTCTAGGTCATTTCTGCCACTTCATCCTTGACTCGCCGGTTCAAGGGTTAGATATTTTCCGAGCAAAAGTGCTACAATGTAATCTTAGGGGTCAAAATAATCAAGGAGAAGAGCATGGTCAGCAAAATTGATCGCCAAGCATTTTTACAATCCTTAATCGTGCCACCGGGTAAAGAAATTTCTCTACACAAAGACTACGATCCCGGGTTTAAGCCAGACTACATTAGCAAAGAAGATGCCACACTGCTGCTGCAACAGGGGATCGAAAAAATGGCCGAGTTTCAAGATAAACTCTATGCTCAGGATACCTATGCCCTGTTAATTAATCTACAAGCCATGGATGCGGCGGGTAAAGATGGTACGATCAGACACGTTATGTCGGGTTTAAATCCCCAAGGCTGTCAGGTATTTAGCTTTAAAGTTCCCTCGGCCGAAGAACTAGATCACGATTATCTCTGGCGATATTATAAAGCCTTACCTGAGCGGGGTCGTATCGGTATTTTTAATCGTTCCTACTACGAAGAATTATTAGTCGTGCGCGTCCATCAAGATTTATTGGAACGGCAAAAACTCCCCCCGGAAGACAGAACTAAGAAAGTTTGGCAGCGACGTTTTGAGGAGATTAATAATTTTGAAAAATATCTGGTTAACAATGGGGTTATTGTCCTGAAATTCTTTCTCAATGTTTCTAAAGGAGAACAGAAAAAACGATTTTTAGAAAGAATTGATCGCCCCGAAAAAAACTGGAAGTTTTCCGAAAATGATGTCAAAGAAAGAGCTTTTTGGGGTGATTACATGAAAGCCTACGAGGAGGTATTCAATCATACCAGTACCGAGTGGGCCCCCTGGTATATTATCCCGGCTGATCGCAAATGGTTTACCCGTTTAGCTGTGGGGGCGGTTATTTATCACACCCTCGAATCCCTTGGTTTAAAATATCCCACCGTTACCGAAGAACATCACCAAGCTTTACTGAAAGCCAAAGAAATCCTCGAAAACGAGCCAGATTAAAAATGGAAGAAAATCCCCAAAAAGCGATAATTGCCGGAAAATCGATCGTATAATCGATCTCGATTTTCAAGAATTCCCCCTATGAATTATCGCATCGATCGCCGCACCTATGCTGAAACCTACGGCCCCACCGTCGGAGATAAAGTTCGCCTCGCAGACACGGAATTATTTATCGAAGTCGAAAAAGATTTCACCACCTACGGCGATGAGGTAAAATTCGGCGGCGGTAAAGTAATTCGCGATGGGATGGGCCAATCCCCCATTTCTAGGGAAGATGGGGCGGTGGATTTGGTGATTACTAATGCCCTAATTCTCGACTGGTGGGGCATCGTTAAAGCCGATGTGGGCATTAAAGACGGCAAAATTTATAAAATCGGTAAAGCGGGCAATCCCCACATTCAAGATAATGTTGATATTATTATCGGTCCTGCTACCGAGGCATTAGCCGGGGAAGGGATGATTTTGACAGCAGGGGGGATTGATGCCCATATTCATTTTATCTGTCCCCAACAAATTGAGACAGCGATTGCGTCGGGGATTACCACGATGATTGGTGGTGGGACCGGACCTGCAACGGGAACTAATGCCACCACCTGCACCCCGGGAGAATGGAACATCTATCGAATGCTAGAGGCCGCCGAAGCTTTCCCGATGAATTTGGGTTTTTTGGGTAAAGGCAATAGCAGTCAGCCGGAAGGACTAGCGGAACAGGTAAAAGCGGGGGTAATTGGCTTAAAACTCCATGAAGATTGGGGAACCACTCCGGCAGCCATTGATACCTGTTTAAGCGTGGCCGATAAGTACGATGTGCAGGTGGCGATTCATACGGATACTCTCAATGAAGCCGGTTTTGTTGAGGCCACTATCGCCGCTTTTAAAAATCGCGTCATTCACACCTACCACACGGAAGGAGCCGGCGGTGGTCATGCTCCCGATATTATCAAGGTTTGCGGGGAAATGAACGTTTTACCCTCCTCTACTAATCCCACGCGTCCCTATACGACGAATACCTTAGAGGAACACCTCGATATGTTGATGGTTTGTCATCATTTAGACCGGAGTATTCCCGAAGATGTGGCCTTTGCCGAATCCCGCATCCGCCGCGAAACTATTGCCGCCGAGGATATTCTCCACGATTTAGGGGCTTTTAGCATCATTTCCTCCGATTCTCAAGCTATGGGACGGGTGGGGGAAGTAATTATCCGCACTTGGCAAACTGCCCACAAAATGCGGGTACAACGAGGCAGACTGACCGGGGAAACGGGAGAGAATGATAATCTGCGGGCAAGACGATATATTGCTAAATATACGATTAATCCTGCTATTACCCATGGTGTCTCCGATTATGTCGGTTCCATCGAGGTGGGCAAATTAGCCGATTTGGTTCTCTGGAAACCGGCATTTTTTGGCGTAAAACCGGAAATTGTCCTGAAAGGCGGTTTAATCGCCTGGGCGCAAATGGGCGATGCTAATGCCAGTATTCCCACACCCCAACCGGTTTATATGCGTCCCATGTTTGCCTCTTTTGGTGGTGCGATCGCCAAAACTTCCTTGACATTTGTTTCTAAATATGCTATGAAAGCGGGCATTCCTGAGAAGTTAAAGCTGAAAAAAACCGCCGTAGCCGTGTCGAATACGCGCAATATCAGTAAGGCTAGTATGAAGCTTAATGACGCTTTACCGCGCATGGAAGTTAATCCCGAAACCTACGAGGTGCGTGCTGACGGGGAATTATTAATCTGTGAACCCGCTACGGTTTTACCTATGGCCCAACGCTATTTCCTATTTTGAATTCGATTTCAGATTCAGAAAACGGGTTTTTTCAAAAAACCCGTTTTCTTTTTGAATCACAGTTAAGGATTAGTAGGAAGGTTTGGTAAAAATAACTTAACTAATCCTGCCATTAGTGCAGCAACAATAGCAACAAAGATGATTCGATTAGTAAATTCCAAGTTATCTAGTCGTTTATTCACGCCTGTTAATTCTCCTTTAATATTTGCTATGTCAACTCTTAAGTTATTCACTTCTTCAGATAGCTTGTCTATTTTGCTATTAAGTTGTTCAGATAATCTGTCTATTTTGCCATTAAGTTGTTCAGATGACTTGTCTATTTTGTCATTAACTTCTTTGAATTGTCCTACAATAAAGTCTTTTAATTCTTTGAGGTCGTTTTCTGTAAATGTTGCCATTGTGTGACTCTCCTAGTAATTGTTTGTGATACCAATAATCTTACCACTAAGTTTAACTCCTAACCCTTAATCAGTCAAATTGCATCGAAGTTGCATCACCAGAAGGAATAAAACTTGACCAATAAAAAGGATGTTTTTGCTTCTCACCCTTGAGCATTCCTAATTGAATTTGTCGTAAAGCTTCACTGCGTCCTTCTCCTTTTTGTAAGCGTCCATAATAGGCGACCATTAAATCTTTAGTCGCGTCATCAGATACTTTCCAAAGGCTAATTAGTTGGCTTTCTGCTCCAGCAATAACTAAAGCGCGACGCAGACCATAAATCCCTTCACCTACGCTTCTAGTTTGGCGATTTTTTGATGATAATTAATGCTTTATACTGTATATTAATTATCAAATTTAGCCAAGATTTTCAATCCTTCTTCTGGGTTGCCATTAGCTGCCATTTCCTTAAATCTAGTATAGGCATTAAATTCGGCTAAAGTGTTGGTGGAAAGATATTCAATCAGTTTATTGATACTGATTCCTTTTAGTTCATTCATAGAAAACTCCTGATTCTGGCGGTAATTTCCTGAAGAACTTCTAAGAGCGTTGGAGCAGCGGACGAGATTACATTTTCTTCACTGCTGTCATGTTTGTGATGGGGATAGGTTGGGAGGTTCAGCTTTTTATGATGTGGAGTATTATCATAACGGAAAATTAAGGTATTCATGGTATTCATATACTGATAAGCGTACATATTACGATTAATAATTGTTTCGATATTGACAAACTCTCGAATATGCAGAACTGAATTATCAATGAATTTAATTTCGGCTCGAATAAATCCTTCGTAACTATCGCGTTTTTCACAATCTAGCGTAAAAAATTTTATTACTGAACAGGTTGCGATAATTGTTTGAATCTGTTGAAAATAATCTTCAATTAACAAATTCAATTCCTCTGAGTCTTTCTGCTTTTTCCTGTAGGCATTGTAGCATTCGCAATTCGCCAATCCATTCGTCAAGTTCCAGGGTTTCTTGAAATTCGTCGTTTTCGTAGCGATGCAGAAATTCTGCTGTGGACAGTTGATATTTGTCCTCAAATTCTCGCAGTCGTTGTTCGGTACGCTGGATACCCGCTTCAGTGGAACGTAGGGCTTCAGCGATTGCGCCTTCGATTAGAGGTTTGAGGGAGCCGGAGTGATGAGAGATGAGTTTGAGTTCCTTCATAATAGGAAGTCTTGTAGCTACTTTTGCATTATAGACAATTGCTAAGATATCCAGAGGGCGCAGGTTGCTTGTGCCACTACACTAGACCTCTCCAATAATTGTCAAACTAAGGGCTGAAGTCCTTTTGATCTATGGTCAATTTTTGGGTTCATTTTTTCTCTTTTCTCCTTCTCTCTCAGATTATACTTTTGACTTTTGACTTTATTTTCCCTTTTTAGCGTCGTTGGCGAGTTGGTTGGCGCGGCTGACGGGATCAAAACGGAGGCTAGGATTCCACTTTTGGGCGATTTTAAAGCCTTCAATTGCTTCGTTGATTTTGCCTTGTTTGGCTAAGGCTTCGCTTTGTTTCATTAAAATACTCGCACTAGGCTGGGTGAGGTCAGCAGTTTGGCAGGTCGATAATTTAGCCAGCATTTGAGGATTGACAATCAAATAGTTTTTTAACCAATTACAGCCTCGAACCAACAGGCGATCGAGATTTTCCACAGGCCACACCCTCGCATGAGGAAAGTTGCTTGGCTAATTGGAGTATTTCTTCTAGAGTGACAGTATTTTTCATGATTTTTAGTTGGGTGATAGCAAATATTGCATTGTGTTTATGGATATGAACTAAACTCCATCGAAGTTGCATCACCAGAAGGAATAAAACTTGCCCAATAAAAAGGATGTTTTTGCTTCTCACCCTTGAGCATTCCTAGTTGAATTTGTCGTAAAGCTTCACTGCGTCCTTCTCCTTTTTGTAAGCGTCCATAATAGGCGACCATTAAATCTTTAGTCGCGTCATCAGATACTTTCCAAAGGCTAATTAGTTGGCTTTCACTTCCCGCAATAACTAAAGCGCGGCGCAATCCATAAACTCCCTGACCGATTTTAATATCTCCTTTCCCCGTATCGCAAGCGGAAAGCACAACTAATTTGGTTCCGACTAAGTTTAAATTGGTAGTTTCTAAAGCAGTCAAAACCCCATCATCTCCTGCACTTTGACCGATTGTAACTCCTGCTAAAACTAACCCAGAACGCAATAAAGGATTCTCAATAACATTGCTTTCTGGTTTAAAAAAACCATGGGTAGCGATGTGGAGAATATTCGGTTTTTTCACTTGTTTGACGGCGTTTTCTGTGGCTTGAGAACCCGTTAAAACAGTGGCTTGAGGTAAGAGATTTTTAATCGCTTTAGCTTCTTGTTCTGTACCCGGAAGACCGGGAAAAGTAAACTCAGACAGGTCTATGGAACGAGTGAGAGCGACTTTTTCCCCTGCTTTACCATAGAAAGGATCAGCTACAATAAGCGGAGATTGTTGACTAGCAAATTTATCTTTAAGGCGCAGTAAATCCCGTCCAGAAGTGAGATAGGTAATATGATAATTTTCCACTAAGTATTGATTATTTTCATCTACTAAAGCTTCAAAAGGAATTAAATTAAGTGCAGCATCAGGAGAAAGCAGAATTGTTTTAGTATTGCCTAATAATTGACGGATAGGCTGCATCAATGTCTCATCAAGTTGACGCGCTGATTTTTGCAGTTGAGGGAGAGGAGTTTCTGCGTCTGCAAGATTGTCACGAAAGTAAATTAATTTGTCCTCAATCGGTTTAGCTTCCCCTAAATCCTTAGCTTTGATGTCACCATTAGGATAGAGAATATAAACAGCATAACGAGGAATGCCAAAGCGTTGATTTTCAGGTGCTTTAGGATTAAAAGGTCTATAGCGGACTATTTCAACTAAAGCAGCATCAGCAGGAATTAGTTTTTGAATCCCTTCCAGGGTAATGGGTTGGGATAGGCTACGAAATTCGGCACTACGAACACCGATTTTACCCTCTATTTCTTTTGCTTTTGCGGTAACTTCGTTAATTTGTTGACGGTAAATTTCTGGGTTTTTAATATCTTCAGGCTTTTTAAAAGTCAGATTAGATAGTTGAGTCCGAACTTCAATCAGTTGAGTTAATAATTGTTGACTTTCGGGGTCATCAGTACGTTGTCGGAGAATTTGTAAGCTATTGGTTGAAACATCTAAAATTCGTCCTTTGCGTTCTAAGATAGTTTTCAAGGCGAGACGGGTTGCTTCTGGGTTATTGGGTACAGCTTGAAGATTGAGGTAAATCACCGAATTAGTCGTCCCTAAAACCTTTGCCATATAATCTTGTTTTTGCTTGTCATCCCCCATTTTTAGATTTTCTGAGAGGTTGTATTCTTGTACTGCAAGTCCTTGGCTGAGATAATTAATGGCTTGAGGAATATCATCTTGAGACTGGTAAAATACAGCCAAATTGTTGAGACTGGTGGCGGTATCGGGATGGTTGTCTCCTAATTGTTGTTTCCTGATAGCTAAAGCCTGTTTGTAGAGGGGTTCGGCTTCGCTGTATCTTCTTTGAGACTGGTAAAGTGCAGCCAAATTGTTGAGACTTTGTGCGGTATCGGGATGGTTGTCTCCTAATTGTTGTTTACTGATAGCTAAAGCCTGTTTGTAGAGGGGTTCGGCTTCGCTATATCTTCCTTGAACTCTGTAAAGTTCTGCCAAATTGTTGAGACTTTGTGCGGTATCGGGATGGTTGTCTCCTAATTGTTGTTTCCTGATAGCTAAAGCCTGTTTTAAGAGAGGTTCGGCCTCGCTGTATCTTCCTTGGGACTGGTAAAATACAGCCAAATTGTTGAGACCGGTGGCGGTAGCGGGATGGTTGTCTCCTAATTGTTGTTTCCAGATAGCTAAGGCTTGTTTGTAGAGAGGTTCAGCTTCGCTGTATCTTCCTTGAGACTGGTAAAGTGCTGCCAAATTGTTGAGACTTTGTGCAGTTAGGGGATGGTTGTCTCCTAATTGTTGTTTCCTGATAGCTAAAGCCTGTTTGTAGAGGGGTTCGGCTTCGCTGTATCTTCCTTGAACTCTGTAAAGTTCTGCCAAATTGTTGAGACTTTGTGCGGTATCGGGATGGTTGTCTCCTAATTGTTGTTTCCTGATAGCTAAAGCCTGTTTTAAGAGAGGTTCGGCCTCGCTGTATCTTCCTTGGGACTTGTAAAGTAATGCCAAATTGTTGAGACTAATGGCGGTATCGGGATGGTTGTCTCCTAATTGTTGTTTCCAGATAGCTAAAGCTTGTTTGTAGAGGGGTTCGGCTTCACTGTATCTTCCTTGAACCCTGTAAAGTGCAGCCAAATTGTTGAGACTGGTGGCGGTATCGGGATGGTTGTCTCCTAATTGTTGTTTCCTGAGAGAACTCCATAAAAAAGATGATCCAATAGTCAAGTGGTTTGATAAGGGATTTCCACAAACCACTTTGGCAAATGGGGAAGTCGATTAATCTGTTTTTCCAACTCTGCCATT